>CAZSSS010000064.1:0-7759 GCA_964609255.1 uncultured Rhodobacterales bacterium | reverse complement strand
AAGGCTGGCCATTATTTTGCGCCCACATTATATGGCGGTATCGCACCCGATGAACCGCTGGCACAGCACGAAATATTCGGGCCAGTGCAAGTGCTTATCCGGTTTGAGGACGAGGCCGAGGCGCTTAAAATTGCCAATGGCACCGAATATGGCTTGGTGGCGTCGGTCTGGACGCGCGACGGGGCGCGGCAAATGCGCATGGCCAAGGCATTGCGTGCGGGGCAGGTGTTTATCAACAATTACGGCGCGGGCGGCGGCGTTGAATTGCCCTTTGGCGGGGTTGGGAAATCTGGCCATGGGCGCGAAAAAGGGTTTGAGGCGCTGTATGGATTTTCGGTGCTGAAAACCGTTGCTGCGCATCATGGGTAAGCCCTGATGTTGCGCATAAATAACCGTGACGCGCGGCGTCTGTGGCTGTCGGTGAATGGCTTGGCTGGCCCTCCGACGGGTGCTTTTGACGTGATGGAGATCATCAAAAACCTTGGCTTTGTGCAGATCGACACCATCCGCAACGTGACCCGCGCCCATCATCATATTTTATGGAGCCGTAACCAGAATTACCGCGAAAAAATGCTTTGGTCACTTTTGGGTAAGGACCGCCTTTTGTTTGAACATTTCACCCATGACGCCAGCCTGATCCCTATGGAATTCTTGCCAATGTGGCGCAGGCAGTTTCAAACGATGGGTGATTATGTGGCGCGAAACCCGTGGTATCATTCTGATCTTGGCAAAAGTGCCCTTGAAGAAATAAAAGCGCAGATCGTGGCGCAGGGCGCGCTTTCAACCCACGCCTTTGACACCAAAATTGAGGGCGAGCGTAAAATGTGGGCGCGACCACCCCATAAAAAAGCACTGGATCAAATGTGGTATGCGGGGGAACTGGCAACGTGTTATCGCAAAAATTTCGTTAAATATTATAACTTGGCTGAGCGGGTTTTCCCGGAACATTTGCACAGAAACCAACAGCCCGCCTCGGTGCAAATTGACTGGCTGTGCACCGCCGCATTGCACCGCCTTGGTGTGGCAAATCACGGCGAAGTGTCGCGATTTTGGGGGGCGGTAAAACTGGCTGAGGTGCGGGCGTGGGCGGTTGATGCTCGACAGGTTGAAATTGAGGCCCATGACGGGGCTATTTCGACAGCACTGGCAACACCGGACATTCTGCAACGCCTTGAAAAGATCGAAAAACCAACCAGCCGATTACGCATTATCAACCCGTTTGATCCGGCAATCCGGGACCGTAAACGCCTGGAAAGGCTATTCGGATTTGAGTATAGAAATGAGATGTTTGTGCCAAAAGTGCAGCGAAAATGGGGGTATTATGTGTATCCGTTGCTAGAGTCCGGCCGCTTTGTCGGGCGCATAGAACTGAAAGCTGACCGCAAAAACGATTGGCTGCGCGTCACCGGGTTCTGGCCCGAAATGAACGTGAAATGGACGGATGCTCGACAGGCAAAACTGGACGCAGAACTGGCGCGGTTTGCCCGTTTTGTTGGTATATCAAGCGTTGAATGGATGGTTTAGGGCCTGTCACCCATCAAATATCGTGGCCCTTTCCCAAGGGCTTTGGCGCGGTCATCAGGGTTATAAAGCGCGCAACTGTCCAGCGACAGACAGCCACAACCAATACATCCATCCAGATTATCGCGCAGCCTTTCCAGCGTCTCGATCTTGGCGTTTAAAACATCGCGAAACCGCGTGCTGATCCGCGTCCAGTCGGATTTATTCGGGCTGCGGTTATTGGGCAATTGACGCATCTCAACCGCGATCTGGGGCAGGGTGAACCCAAATTGCTGGGCGATCATAATAAAGGATAACCGCCGAATATCACTGCGCATAAATCGCCGCTGCCCGCCAGCGTTGCGTTCGGGCGTCACCAGCCCTTTGGTTTCGTAATGCCGAATGGCAGATACCGCCAGCCCGGTGCGCTCAGCCAAATCACCAATGGATAATCCGTATTTTGATTTCATGAAATTAATCCTTGACCTCAAGTTAGGTTTAGAAATTACAACGAGAATCATATTAGGTCAAACACGAAAGGAAATAATATGACACGGTTGGAACATGTGAACATCACGGTCAGCGACCCGCAGCGGTCCGCCACGATGATGGAGGCCATATTTGGCTGGAAAACCCGGTGGCAGGGCAGTTCAATCCATGGCGGATTTACGATCCATGTTGGCAGCGATATTGATTATATCGCATTTTATAAACCGCCCAATGGTCTGGAAAAAGGCCCAGACAGCTATTTCCAAATTAAGGGGCTTAACCATGTTGCCTTGGTGGTTGATGATCTGGACGCGATTGAGGCGGCTGTGCTCAAATACGGGTTTCAAACCTCAAACCAGGCGGATTACGAACCCGGACGGCGATTTTATTTTCATGATCACGATGATGTCGAATATGAGGTTGTCAGCTATGCATAACGCCCCATTCCTGCAAAACTTGAAAGGAAATACCATGACTGGAACATTGGAACACGCCAACATAACGGTGGCAGATGTACAAAAAACCGCTGATTTTTTATGTGACTTGTTTGGCTGGCATATCCGCTGGAAAGGCGCGGGCTCAGACGGGGGGCCGTGGATCCATGTTGGATCAAAAACCAGCTATTTGGCCATTCATACACCCACAAAACCTGTCGCTGGCGGGGCAGAGGGTTATGATGTGATTGGCCGTATGAACCATGTCGGCATAACGGTTGCCAACCTTGAACCGGTGCTGGCCAAGGTCGTCAACGCTGGATATGAGCCATATAATTTTGGCGAATACGAACCCGGGCGCCGGTTCTATTTCAAAGATTCCGACGGCATCGAATTTGAGGTGGTTTGCTATGATTAATGCCGCAAATATTATTGATGCGGATTTGATCCTGACGCCATCATCCAGTGATGCGCCTGATGGTGCCCGCCTTGCGCCATTACGCCAAAAATCCCCAATCCGGCCAACTTGGCAAGATCGCCGTCAGGGACCGTGATTGTCAGGCTTGCGCCATTCTCAAGCAGGGTGGTGGAATAACCCCAACCATCAACGCCTTGCATAACATCGGCATGGGTCGGAACCATGTTTTGAATGGCCAATGCGGTGCGCCCCGCGCCGGTCAGGGCGAATGTCAGGCCGTTCTCGGCCTTTGATACTGTTACCGCCGCTTTTGTAAATACCAGATCCATATCCAGCAAATGTTCGCGCAGGCCGTCAATATTTACCACCGACCAATCGGTTGTCGGGTCGGCAACCAGCGCGGCGACAATTTCTTCGATTGTTGCAAACGCGCCCTGACCGGGTTCGGTCATTATGTTCATATCCATGCCCGCAATGCTTCCCGTGGGGGCTGCGTTGGATGGAATGGTTTGGGTGTCATGGGTCATTGTTGAATGATCCATGGCTTGCTGCGCAGCCAATGGCGTGGCCAGAAAAGTTGTTATCATTAGCATTCGTAGCATTTTGGGCTCCTTAGAATATTTTTTACAGTCTTGACCTGATTTCGAATTTTGAACATGATAGCAATCATGTCACAAAACTTTTTTGCCTTTTTGATGAATTTGCCGCACCGCCGCCGCCGTTATGAAAAGGGCGCGTTGATATTTGAACGGGATGAGCCGGTGACATCCCTGTTTGCGGTATCCTCAGGCAAAGCACTGCTTTTGCGCAGGCAAAAAGACGGCACCGAAGTTGTGTTGCAACGCGCAGAACAAGGGTCAGTTCTGGCTGAGGCATCTTTGAGCACAAAGTTCTATCATTGCTCTGCCAATGCAATTTCGCCGCTTGAACTGGTGGTTTTAAGGCGAAAATCCGTGCAGGACATGCTGTTATCCAACCCAAAGGCATCGCACGCACTGGCAGCCCATCTGGCACGCGAAGTGCAAAACGCCCGCCGCCGTGCTGAAATTCTGGCGCTGAAATATGTGTCCGAACGCCTTACGGCCTGGCTGGTTTGGCATGATGATATTCTGCCGGAACGCGGTGAGTGGCACCGTTTGGCTGATGAAATCGGGGTCAGCAACGAAGCCCTGTATCGAGAGCTTGCGAAGCGGCGTTAAACTTGCGACGTTGGGTATCAAACAGGAGAGAAACATGCGACTGGCAGGGAAAACGGCAATTATCACGGGGGGCGCTTCGGGGTTTGGCCTTGGCATTGCCGCCAAATTTGTGGCTGAGGGCGCGCGGGTTTTGATTGCCGATATAAACGAGGAAGCCGCGATAAAATCTGCCGCTGAATTTGACGCAGTTGCGTTGGCGGTTGATGTCTCCAAAATGGAGAGTTGGGAGGCGCTGGCGCTGGCGGCCAAAAATGCGTTTGGCTCTGTTGATATTCTGGTGAATAACGCGGGAATTACCCATCTTCCCCAACCAATGCAAGATATTGAGGAGGACGAATTTGATCGCATTTTGGCCGTCAACGCCAAGTCGGTTTTCCTGTCAGCCAAAACCATTGTGCCAATGATGATCAAGGCGGGGTCTGGTGTTATTCTTAACGTGGCCTCAACCGCGGGCATCAGCCCCCGGCCAAATCTAAGCTGGTATAATGCCTCCAAGGGCTGGATGATTACCGCCACCAAAACCATGGCCGTTGAACTGGCCCCCAAGGGTATTCGGGTGAATGCGATCAACCCGGTGGCCGGAGAAACGCCGTTATTGCAAAAATTCATGGGGCAGGACACGCCGGAAATCCGCAAAAAATTCTTGGCGACGATTCCGCTGGGGCGGTTTTCAACCCCCCAAGACATGGGCAACGCGGCGGTGTTTTTATGCTCGGACGAGGCCAGCATGATCACCGGCATCGCCATGGAAGTTGACGGAGGCCGCTGCATATGAAACCGGGACCACGCAATTTAATCACCGATGTGGCGGGCTTGCGGGTTGGCAATGCTCAGGATGAAAACCTGAAATCGGGCAGCACGGTGTTGCTTGGCGACAAACCGTTTATTGGTGCGGTGCATGTGATGGGCGGCGCGCCCGGCACCCGCGAAACTGACCTGCTGGCGCCCGACAAATTGGCCGCCGAAGTGGATGCCTTTGTGCTGTCGGGTGGTTCAGCCTTTGGGCTGGATGCGGGCACAGGCGTGGCAGATGGCCTGCTGGCGCAAGGGCGCGGTTTTAAAATTGGTGAGGCAATCATTCCGCTGGTGCCCGGGGCTATTTTGTTTGATCTGGCCAATGGAGGCCATAAAAAATGGGACCGGAACCCCTATTATGCGCTGGGCCGCGCGGCGCTGGATGATGCGCGCGTTGATTTTGATCTGGGCACGTTCGGGGCTGGCACTGGGGCCACCACCGGTAATCTGAAAGGCGGTCTTGGCTCAGCATCGATTGTGCTTGATTCAGGTCACACGGTTGGGGCGCTGGTGGCGGTTAATGCTTTTGGCTGCGTTACCTCTGGCGAAAACGGCCAATTCTGGGCCGCCCCGTGGGAGGTCGACGCCGAATTTGGCGGCCATGGCATTGCCCCGATGGGCAACCCGCTGGCCCTGCCTTATAATGCCAGAATGATGTCGTTTAACGCCAAGGCCAACACCACCATTGCCATTATCGCCACCGACGCGGTGCTGACCAGCGCTGAGGCGCTGCGCCTTGCCACAGTTGCCCATGATGGCATGGCGCGCGCGATTATGCCCAGCCATACGCTGGTTGACGGAGATCTGGTTTTCACCGCCGCCACCGGCGCAGTGCCGCTGGCAGATCCGATTGCTGATCAGATTATGCTGGGTTTTGCGGCGGCCCATTGCCTTAGCCGCGCCATCGCGCGCGGGGTTCATGCGGCCCATGCAACCCCGCATGATACGCGGCCATGCTGGCAGGATAAATTTGGTTGATTAGCCGGGCATTTTCCAGCGCCGATGCAACCAATACCATTGCTCGGGGTTGGTTTTTACCCGCGCCGTCAGGCTGTCATTCAGCGCTTGGGTCATGGTTTTGGCATCAGAATGGGGGATGGCAGGTTCAAAAACCACATCAATTTTTTGCCCGTCCGCGCGTATAATCCCATAACACGGCACCAGTAATGCGTTGTATTTTAACGCTAATTCCGCGGGTCCGGTTGATGTCATGGCTGGCAGACCAAAGAAATCGAGCACCTCACCGTGGAAATAGGCTTGGTCCAGCAAAATGGCAACAATCCCGGAAGATTTCAGATGTTTAACCATGGCTCTGGTTCCGGCAGTGCCAGCCATGACCAAGGGTTCGCCGCCTTTGATGATGGAATTATGGTGATGGCGCTCAAATATCGGATTGGAACTTTTCTTATACATCGCCCCGCTTTCCAGCCCTTGGGATTTCAGCACCAGCCGCGGGGCCTCCCATTGGCCAAAATGCCCTGATATCAAAATAACCGGGCGTTGGTCGCGCTGGGCTTTGCGAATTTGCCCCAGATCGGATGGGGTAAATTCCACATCCTGCGGGCGGTTGTGAAAATCCGCATTGTAAAAGATGCGCATAAACTGCCGCCCGATATGTTTGCTGATGCGCCGCAAAAACGCGCGTTTTTCGGTTTTTGAAATGCGCGGATAGATCAGGTCAAGATTATCGGACAAACGCCGCCGCAGGGGTGGCAAAACCCGTAATATCGGGCCGATTAACCAGCCGCCAGCTTTAACACGAAACACAAAAGGCAGCGGGCGCAGCGCAAAAGGCAGAACCCAAATCAGGAGCGCCTCAAGCCGGTGTTTCAATGTTGTTTTCTGTGTCATGTGCTGGCTAAAGAGGCGCGCAGGGCGCCTTTTGAATTATTTACGTAAAGGATTGACCATCATTACCATCTGCCGGCCTTCCATTTTTGGAATCGTATCGACCTTGCCGAATTCTTCAACATCAACCGCAACGCGTTCCAACAACTGACGGCCCAAATTAAGATGCGCCATTTCGCGCCCGCGAAACCGCAAAGTCACCTTTACTTTGTCGCCATTTTCCAAAAATTTAAACACGTTGCGCATTTTCACATCGTAATCATTGGTGTCGGTATTTGGCCTGAATTTGACCTCTTTGACCTCAACAATTTTTTGCTTTTTGCGGGTTTCGGAATCTTTCTTTTGCTGTTCATATTTGAACTTACCAAAATCCATGATTTTGCACACAGGCGGTTTGGCATTGGGTGAGATTTCAACCAGATCAAGCCCGGCATCTGCGGCCAGTTCCATGCCACGCGCGGGTGTTACAACACCCTCGTTTTCGCCATCAGCGCCGATCAGGCGGATTTCGGTTGAGGTAATGCGCCCATTTGCGCGGGGTCCGGTGTCGCGCTGTGGTGGCGCGTTATGAGGTCTGCGAGCTATCGAATTCGTCCTTACATTGTTTGGTTTCCAACACAAGGAATCCCGTGTTGGATGTGTTGTAACTGGCTAATAACACATGTTTCGTCAATAGTCTTGCGATGAATTTCACGATTTTTTTGTATTATTGCAAGAATGCCTGCACCCGTGCGGCGCGGCCCAATGCATCAATAACCGCAATATTCACAAATCCGCCGGATTGGGGCTGCCAAAATAATTGCCTCTCATAGCTGGGCGGACCGATGCGTTGATTGTTTATGATCCAGTTGAAAGGCGGTGTGCCGCTGGTGAGTTTTAGCATAAGGGGCGCGGCAGAACCGTTGGCAAGACCCAGATCTACCTGCGCGCCGTGGGGCGGAAAGGCAATTTCTGGCGCGGTAAGATCAACAAAATCAATGTCGCCGCGCGCCCGAAACATCTGTAATGGCGGTGGCAATGCGCTGTTGGCAACTGTCAGCACCGAGCGGGGCGGCGGTGGCAAAGGGCTTGGCCGG
>CAZSSS010000063.1:0-7770 GCA_964609255.1 uncultured Rhodobacterales bacterium | reverse complement strand
AGCAGGCAATGGCGCTGTGGCGCGCGGGTTTGGGGCATTGATATGACACGGAATTTTTTTGGGACAGACGGCATTCGCGGGCGGGCCAACACCCACCCGATGACTGCGGAAATGGCGCTGAAACTTGGTGCGGCGGTCGGGCATTATTTTCGCCAGTCAAGCGGATCAAACCGCGTTGTTATTGGCAAAGACACGCGCCGCTCGGGTTATATGCTGGAAACCGCGCTGACGGCGGGGCTGACATCGGTGGGCATGGATGCCTATCTTTTGGGGCCGGTTCCAACCCCTGCGGTTGGCATGTTAACCCGCTCAATGCGGGCGGATCTGGGCATTATGATTTCGGCCTCGCATAACCCGTATTATGACAATGGCATCAAGTTTTTTGGACCGGACGGGTTTAAGCTCTCGGATGAGGCAGAAAGCGAAATTGAATCGCTGATTGAAAACCAGCCAGCCTTGGTGGAGGCCGATAAAATTGGCCGCGCCAACCGGATTGAGGGCGACCGGACGCGTTATATGGAATTTGCCAAAACCACATTCCCGCGTCGCCACCGGCTGGATGGTTTGAAAATCGTTATTGATTGTGCCAACGGCGCCGCTTATCGCACCGCACCCGAGGTTCTATGGGAGCTAGGCGCAGAGATCATCCCGATTGGCGTGTCGCCAAACGGGTTTAACATCAATGTTGATTGCGGCTCCACCAACACAGATTTGGCGGCCAGAACCGTTGTGGAAACCGGCGCGGATATTGGCATTTGTCTGGATGGCGATGCGGATCGATTGATGCTGATTGACGAAACCGGCAAAGTCGCTGACGGTGACCAGCTTATGGGTCTGATCGCCACAAGATGGGCTGCCGAAGGTCGTTTGGAGGGGAATACCCTTGTGACGACTGTCATGTCTAATCTGGGTTTGGAAAACCTGATAAAAGCAAAAGGCCTGACCTTGTTGCGCACTGATGTCGGGGATCGATATGTCGTAGAGGCCATGCGTCAGGGCGGTTTTAACCTTGGTGGTGAACAATCCGGCCATATCGTTTTGCGAGACTATGTAACCACCGGCGACGGGCTGATTGCCGCGCTGCAATTTCTGCTTGCCATGGTCGAAACCGGTGAAAAAGCCAGCGCGCTTTGCACTGTTTTTGAACCGGTTCCGCAACTGCTGGTCAATACCAGATTTGACCCGGCAACCGCACCTTTGACTGACAGCGCGGTGAGGGACGCAATCCGTCAGGGTGAGGCAGAATTTGGCAGCTCGGGCCGTCTTTTGATCCGGAAATCAGGCACCGAGGCCTTAATCAGGGTGATGGGGGAATGCTCCGACAAAACCTTGCTCGACCAAATTGTTCACGGTATCGTGGCAAAAATTGACGCTGTGGGCGCTTGACTTGGCCCCCTTTCAAGGCGGTAATCAGGGTTGGAGGCATTCATGCGGGTAATATTAACACTGATCTTTTTCTGGCTTGCCAACAATGCGCTGGCCGCAGATTTTAACGTCGATCTTGACGCATCTTGGGATGGCATTGATGTTCCCGCCGGGCAGCAATGCACCTTATTTGGCGGTAATGGTGCAACACCGCCATTTTACGTTACGGATCTGCCAGCCGGCACAGCGGTTATTCACATCGAATTCAATGATCTTAGCTTTGCGCCGCTGGCAAAAGACGGTGGTCACGGGATCATTGGGTTTGCGGTATCCAGCAGCAGCGTAGATTTGGTTTCGGTCCCCGGACTGTCCGCAGAATTACCCGAGGGCATTTTTGTGGTCAGCGCGGCGCGTTCATCCGGGCGCTATGCGTCAGACGGGTATTTGCCTCCCTGCTCGGGTGGACGGGGGAATAATTATTCCGCTGACATCATTGCATTGGATGCCAACGGCGTTGAACTCGGGTCCGTCACGGTTGCCATTGGCCGTTATTGACGGCGGCGCATTCTGAACTGAGACACCGCAAGCCCCAAAAGAATAAGCCCCAGCGCATAAATCATTTGCGGCGGCACGGTTTCATTCAGGGCAACCGCACCGATCAAAACGGCCCAAAGGGGCACCTGATAATTCACGAGGCTTAAAAACGGCGGGCCAGCGGTTTTGACAATATGCACAAGCATAACCGTTGCCAGCGCAGTTGGAAAAAACCCGAGATACAGCACCCCCACAAGCGATGGCAGGGTAACATAGGTTGGCAGGCCCTCAAAAATAAGGGCTGCGGGCACAAGTATGGCCGCGCCCAGAACCAGTGCGGCAGCGCTGAAAGCCAGCACCGGACCTTTGGGGGTTAGCTTGGTGATTATGCCGCCAATTGCATAACAAAGGCTGGCAAGAATACAGGCCATCCGCGCGATATTTTCAGTATCAGAGCCACCAGACGCCACAATTTCCGCAGGGCCAATCAATATGATGACGCCGCAAAATCCAATCACAAAGCCCAGCACCTTTTTGCCTGTCATTGCCGCGCCCGGCACCAGAAAATGGGATAATGGCAAAACCAAAAGCGGCACAACCGCCATGGATATTCCCGCAAAACCAGAGCTAACATGGATTTGCCCCCACCCCAGCAATGCAAAGGGAATCGCGTTTGAAAACAATGCCATACCAAGACAATGCAGCCATGTGCGCCGCCCGTCCGCGCTGCGAATACCCGGCAAGCCATGCCCCAGCGCAAAGCTGACCGTCACGATTATGGCAGCCGCAATGCTGACCCGGATGGCTGCAATACTAATTGGCCCAAAACTGGCAAGGGCCAGTGATATGCCAAAAAATGATGCGCCCCAGATCATTCCTAAAAGCAAAAGAAGCAGCCAAATAAATTTTGAGGGGTTTTGCATTGGTTATCGCCTAAAAAAGCCAGACCATAGCGCGCATGCCTTGGCAAAAAAAATCAAATTTTGTGATTGATTTTATCACGGTTTGTTACGCCAATATGTCTTGTGAGGGGGAGCCGAGAATTGAATTGAGCTTTTGCAAAGCCCCGACGAACACCTCAGCGCTGTGTTTGCCGCCCAGCGTGATGCGTATGGCATTGGGGGCAACGCCGTTATTGGGTAAAAACATATCCGCAGGGGCAATTTCAATGCCGGATTTTTCCGCCGCCAGTGCAAGGCTTGAGGCCCGCCATCCGTCGCCCAGTTTCAGCCAGATGAAATCAGCCGCTTCGTGCCAGTTTATCTGCCAGCATCCAAGCTGGTTTACGGCTAATTGTACCCGTTCAGATCGATACAAACGCATTTTTTCAACTAACCTGTCTGCTGCGCCGGATTGTATCAAGTTCTCGGTTAATTGTGCTATTAAGGTCGAAAAAGAGTGGCTCATGGATTGGGTGATATTCAGCCCAAGGGCGCCTTTTCCCGGCGGGCACAGCAGAAAACCAACACGCAACCCAGCGGCCAGATACCGCGAGAGGCTGGACACATGCCAGACCCTTTCGGCGCAAAAATCGATAAAGCTGTGCGGGCGTTCCTGGAAAAATTTGCTCTGCCCGTCATCCTCGACAATCTGCACATCGTAGCGGCGGCATATTTCGGCAATTTCCGCCTTGCGATGAAGCGGCATAAGCTGCGCGGTCGGGTTATTTATATTGGCTGCGATATGAAGCAATTGCGGGCGCTCAGCCCGGCAAAGTTCATCAAATATTTTCGGGATCATGCCATCCGCATCGCTGGACACGCTGACTACTTTGGCGCGCGCCAGTTCAGCAGCGCGCCGGGTGCCGGGCAGAACCAGCGCGTCGGTGGCAATCACCGGTGATTGCCCGCGTAAAATGGCCAAAAACGCAGCCAGCGTGGCGTTTTGTGACCCGTAAGTCAGCACAAGATCCTCAGGTTTGGCGCGGGTTTCATGTAAACCAGACCAGCTAAGCAACGCCGCGCGGGTTTGCATTTCATTATGCCCGGCATAGCGCACCATCGAATGGGAGCCACCAATTTCGACATGTTTTGTCAAGGCGTCAAGAATGCGGTCTTGCCCAAAATCCGGCACCGCCGCATTGCGCAAATCAACAATGCCCGAATCAACATGGGTTTCGCCAAATTCAACGGTATCGGGCACGGCACGCGCTGGCTTTATCAAAAATGTCCCCCGCCCAACCCGAGCTTCCAGCATGCCCTCATCAATACCCAATTGATAGGCGCGCGCCACTGTGCCCGGCGTGATCTTAAGCCGAAAGGCCATATCGCGCACGGGGGGCAATTGCTCCCCGATCCGAACCGCGCCGCTGTCGCGTGCATTTCGAATGGCATTCAACAACCCGCGATACTTGGCGGTGCCTTTTTGCAACACGTCTGGTTGCCATATTGTATCCATAACAATATTTCCCTAGGAATCATGATCCGTTGATTGTATTCGGTAACTTGCCACAATCTTGGCGTATTTCAAAAATTGTATCAACACAAAAAAGGAGCGCGATATGATTATTATATTACCCCGGCACGTCAGCCAAAGTGCGGAACTATCAAGCCGCGCTCAAATTCCGGCCATATCAAGGCTGCTGCTTAGTGCCGCGCACTGGTTGGCCAAAATGGATGACAAAGCGCCCGCCCGACACCGGTTTTCTGGTTTGAATGACCATATCCGGCGTGACATCGGACAAGCGCCGTTGTCAAGCAAACCCGTCATACCTTCGGTCAACGGGTTTTTCATTGGCTAAGCTTATCCGCGCCGAATTCCCTGAATTCGGCGCGGCGTTTCGTATTGGAAACGATATGCGACTTAAAAATGCCATTTACCGACATTCACCCTTGCGAATCTGAATCCAATTCGGTTATGCCGTTTTTGGGCAGGTTGTCGGAATAAGGACGAGCGATGGTCGGCTCAAAAATATCGTCCTGATGCAGGAGCCATCCATGAGCCTCCCCTTAATGCCGCAGGTTAAGCCTGCGCGCCCTGAATTTAGTTCGGGGCCATGCCCCAAACGCCCCGGTTGGAATTTTGAAGATGTTGCAAAACGCGCCTATCTGGGCCGCTCGCACCGGGCCGCCGGGCCAAAATCGCAGATCAAATCGGTGATCGACCGCATGGCGGCGCTGTTGCAGGTGCCCGACGGGTATCGGGTTGGCATTGTGCCGGCCTCTGATACCGGCGCGCTTGAAATGGCGCTTTGGTCATTGCTGGGGCCACGTCCGGTTGATGTGCTGGCTTGGGAAAGCTTTGGCGCGGGCTGGGCCACGGATATTCAAAAACAGCTAAAGCTGGATGATGTGAATGTGCTGAAAGCCGATTACGGGTTTTTGCCCGATTTAACTGCGGTGCGCCCCAAGACGGACGTGGTTTTCACATGGAACGGCACGACATCTGGCGCGAGGGTGCCCAATGGCGACTGGATCAGCAACACGCGTGAGGGGCTGACGATTTGCGACGCCACATCAGCGGCGTTTGCGCAGGAATTGCCGTGGGACAAGCTGGATGTGACCACTTTTTCATGGCAAAAAGCCATGGGCGGGGAGGGGGCGCACGGCGTGCTTGTGCTTAGCCCGCGTGCGGTTGAACGGCTGGAAAATTTTGTGCCGGACCGGCCTTTGCCAAAAATTTTCCGCCTGACCAAAGGTGGGAAGCTGATCGAGGGTATTTTTACGGGCGCGACGATCAACACGCCCTCCATGCTGGCGGTTGCTGATGCGGAAGACAGCCTTGCGTGGATGGAAGATATTGGCGGATTAGCTGAAACTTGTCGCCGTGCGGATGCCAATTTTGCAGCTTTGCAGGCATGGGTGGATGCAAGCGATTGGGCGGAAAATCTGGTGCCGGATGCGACGCTGCGTTCCAACACCTCGGTCTGTTTGAAAATCATCGATCCGGTGATCGCGGCCTTGGATGAGACCGCGCAGAACGCGTTTGTCAAAACCATGGTTAAAATGTTGGACGTTGAGGGTGCTGCATTTGACATTGGCGGTTATCGCGATGCGCCGGCGGGCTTGCGCATTTGGTGCGGGGCAACGGTTGATACCGCTGACATTACTGCACTAACCCCTTGGCTTGATTGGGCATTCAATGCCACCAAAACTGAAATGAAGGAGGCATAGATGCCTAGAGTTCTTATATCCGATAAACTTAGCACGGCGGCTGTCGACATTTTCAAAGACGCGGGGGTTGAGGTGGATTTTATGCCTGACCTTGGCAAAGACCCAGCCAAACTGGCCGAGATTATCGGCCAATATGACGGGCTTGCCATACGATCTGCGACCAAAGCCACAGCCGAAATTATTGCCAAAGCCGACAACCTAAAGGTGATTGGGCGGGCCGGTATTGGCGTTGATAATGTTGATATTCCCGCCGCCAGCGCCAAGGGGATTGTGGTGATGAACACGCCGTTTGGTAACTCGATCACCACGGCTGAGCACGCGATTGCGATGATGTTTGCGGTGGCGCGGCAAATTCCGATGGCTGATGCCAGCACGCAGGAAGGCAAGTGGGAGAAATCCAAATTCATGGGCTCGGAAATTACCGGAAAAACGCTGGGGTTGATTGGATCGGGCAATATTGGCAGCGTTGTTGCGGCCCGCGCGATTGGCCTTAAAATGAAGGTGATCGCCTATGATCCGTTCCTTTCACATGAGCGCGCCAAAACCATTGGCGTGACCAAGATTGAGGAATTGGATGACCTGCTGGCGCGGGCTGATTTCATCACGCTGCACCTGCCCAAAACCGAAAAAACCGCCAATATTCTGTCAGCAGACAAGATTGCCAAAATCAAGAAGGGCGCGCGGATTATCAATTGCGCACGCGGTGGTTTGGTTGACGAAAATGCCGTCGCCGCCGCGATTAAATCCGGTGCGCTGGCGGGCGCGGCGTTTGATGTTTTTGGCACCGAACCGGCCAAGGACAACCCGCTTTTTGGCTTGCCAAACGTGGTTTGCACCCCGCATCTGGGTGCGGCGACCAATGAGGCCCAAGAAAACGTGGCGCTGCAAGTGGCTGAGCAAATGTCAGCTTATTTGATGGACGGCGCGATTTCCAACGCGCTGAACGCGCCAAGTGTAACCGCTGAGGAAGCCCCGATTTTGCAACCATGGATTGAGCTTTCGGAAATGCTGGGCGGCTTTGCCGGGCAGGTGACAGAAAGCCCGATCAAGGAGATAGAGATCGAATTTGTGGGTGATGTCGCGGATCTGAATCTGAAACCGCTGGTGTCGGCGCTGACGGCCAGCTTGCTGATCCCGCTGGTGGGCGAGGGCGGTGTGAATATGGTCTCAGCCCCGATTGTGGCGCGCGAACGCGGCGTGAAAATCACCGAAATCCGCAAAGACAAGCAAGGTGCGTTCGGGTCTTATATGCGGCTGACTGTCAAAACAGAAACCCAGACGCGTTCGGTTGCGGGCACGGTTTATGCTGATGGGCGGCCTCGGTTTATCCAGATCAAGGGTATTAATATGGAGGCGGAACCGCAGCCGTTTATGCTCTATACAACCAACGCTGATATTCCGGGGTATATTGGCAAATTGGGCACAACTTTGGGTGCGCTCGGGGTGAATATCGCGACCTTTGCCTTGGGGCGCGCGGCCAAGGATGGTGAGGCAATTGCATTGCTGGGCGTGGATGCAAAAATTGATACGCAAACGCTGAAAATCATTGAGAACCTGCCGCAGGTTACGCAAGCCAAAGCGTTAAAGTTTAACGCATAAGGTTGTTCATTGCCCCTATCACCGTGATGCGCGATGATAGGGGACAACAACAGGAGTAATGACATGACAGATGCACCGATTATTGTACAAAAAGGGCCTTATGTGACAGAGGTTGAAGCCGGAAAAACCTATTTCTGGTGTGCCTGCGGGCAATCCAAAA
>CAZSSS010000062.1:0-7773 GCA_964609255.1 uncultured Rhodobacterales bacterium | reverse complement strand
ATGTGGATGTGTTAACCCCGCCCAGCCTTCAGGGTGGCGGTTATGGCGCGGCGGCGCCCTCGACGCTTCAGGATCGGGTGGCAAAAGCCAATGTTTACAATTCCCCGGGATGGAAACGCATGGCTGCCAACAGTATCCGGCCAAATCGCGCGCCCGGTGCAGGCGTTGTGATTGATGCAACGGCTTCGGTTGATTTCACAATCGGCGAGCGCGTTTTCCACCAGAAATTCGGGTATGGGGCCATTACAGATATTGAACAGAAAAAACTGACCGTTGATTTTGAAAAAGCTGGCCGTAAAAATATTCTGGCCGAATATGTAACGCGCCCGGATGATCTGCCTTTTTAACTGTTACCTTAACCCGTCAAATATCCGAAACTTCTGTGAAATTCACAACCAGTGCTTCATTTTTCGCTTCACATTTATTTGAGAAATAGTTAACGGTCAAAATTACCGAATTGGATTAGAAATACCAAATCGGCCTGTCTGTAATTTGTATTCTCGTTTTCAAATTTTTCAGATTTCACCCGGTATTCATTTTGGAGATACTAATGCGCCTAGCCGTCACTTTTATTTCATCGCTTTTTGCCCTTCTATCTGCTGGTGCTGTATTTGCTCAGGACATTCCAAAAATTGCCTTTGTTTATATTTCACCCGCCGCTGATGATGTTGGCTGGACCCATGAACATGAACGTGGCCGTCTTGCCGTTGTTGCCCAATATAGCGACCGCGCGCAGATCGATTATTTTGAGAACATCCCCGAGGGCGATGACGGGTTGGTTAAACTGCGTGAATTGGCTGCTGACGGTTATGACCTGATTTTCACAACATCATATGGGTATATGACCGCATCGCTTAATGTTGCATTTGCAATATCCCGATATTCGTATGGAACACGCCAGCGGCTTTGTCCGCTCGGTCAATATGTCTACTTATAGCGCGCGGTTTTATGAAGGCCGCGTATCACAAGGCATCATTGCCGGGCATATGACCAAAACCAACAAAGTGGGGTATATCGCGGCCTTTCCGATCCCGGAAGTTATCCGGGGCATTAATGTTGCCTTTCTTGCAGCCCGGTCAGTCAACCCGGAGATCGAATTCGAAATCGTTTGGGTGAATTCCTGGTATAACCCCCCCATAGAGCAAGAGGCGGCACGCCAGTTGGCGGCAAATGGCGCTGATATTCTTATGCAACATACCGATACCCCCGAGGCCATGAAAGTCGCCGAAGAATTGGGGATTTATGCATTTGGGCAAGCCTCGGATATGTCCGCTTATGGTCCAAATGCCAGCCTTTCCGCATCGATCAACCACTGGGGGCCGTATTATGTGGAACGGGTTGGCGCGTTTCTTGATGGCACGTGGGAAAGCACTGATACATGGGGGGGCCTGTCCGCGGAAATGCTGGAAATCGGCCCGTTTTCAGACAACATTCCGGTTAACGTGCAGGATCAGGCAACAGATGCAATCCGGCGTATTCGTAACGGCCAGTTGCATCCGTTTACCGGCCCAATTCGCCGTCAGGACGGCACAGGTTGGTTAGCCGCTGGCGAAACCGCAACCGATACAGATCTATTAACGATGGGGTTCTTTGTCGAAGGCATAACCGGAATCATCCCACGATGAACCGGTTCCCAATTCGCCTCGCAACAAAAGATATGAGATGAGATGAGTATGAAAAAGTATATTAAATCACTAGTAATCGGGGCCACATTGTTTAGCTGGGCTTCGTTTGTATCAGCACAGGACAACACTGTTGTTCTGAAATCCTTTGATGAAAATTTCGAAGTTACCGGTGAATTGCTGGAATTTGACGATGAGATTTTCCACATCCGCACAGCCATCGGCGATTTGGATGTTGATCGGGAATTTGTGACATGCGCTGGTGCTGCCTGCCCCGGAAATGATCTGGTCGAAAAAGAAAATGACGACGACGACGACGACGACGGGACTGTGACGCTTGCGTCAGGCGATGGCACTACTTTTACAGGGAAATTGCTGGGCTTTGACGGCGTCAATTATATTCTGGACACCACCATTGGTGTTCTGACCATTCGCGGTGAATTTGTGTCATGTGCCGGCGCGTCCTGCCCGGGTGGCACGACGGCTGAGGTCGAAAACCGGACAATCAGGTTGATCTCTGGCGATGGCACCTTCTTTGAAGGCGAATTGCTTGACCATGATGGCGTAAATTACATTCTTGAAACCTCGCTTGGTATTTTGACAATTCGCGGTGAGTTCGTTCAGTGCGAAGGCTCCGCTTGCCCAAATACGCGCCCGAAAGTTGCCGAATTTTCGATTGCGTCACCCGCAGGGGTTGGTGAACAGTTTATCGGGGACGCATTGGCGCGTTTTGCGGACGAAAAATCGCAAAACCTGTCGCGGTCTATCTCTGGTGATGGCACGCAGGTCAATTATTTGATCGGTGGGCAGGATGGCGAATTGATTGCTGATATAACAGTAATGCCTGCAGATGATATTGCCTCTATCAAGGCACTGTTCTCGGGGGGGGGCTGCATTTGCCCTGACGCGGGAAGCCTTCACCGCGCAAGACATCGCAATTGTTACCAATATGGCGGTTCCTGATGTCTCAGCGTTGTTGAATGAACAAACCATCGCGCTGGATGCCCTGACCGGGTTGATACATGTGTCCAACCCGGTTCGTTCCATTTCGATTGCCCAATTTGGTGATATTCTGTCGGGGAATTCAACCAACTGGGCCGAAATTGGCGGCAAAGACGAGGAAATAAATGTTCATGTATTGGGGCCGGACAGCAACCTTACCCACATAATTATCCGTGATATTCTTGCGCCGCACGGCTTGCGGATGCTTGATAATGCGCCGGTTCACCAGTCGCTCGAAGAACTGAATTTGGCGGTTGCCGATGATCCGCATGGGTTTACGTTATCTTATCGCTCTGACAGCTTTCGCACCCGTGTTGTCGCCCCAACCCGCCATGTTGAAGACACCCCTGAAGAAGGCGAGGCAGAGGAACATGACGAAACCATCATACATGGGACAATTATCCCCAGCACGCGCAATGTGTGTAATATTTTCTCAAGCCCTGATACGTTTTCCCTGCAAACTGAGGAATACCCGCTGACAATGCGTTGGCATCTGTATTCCCTAAAGAATGTGGTGAACCCGGATTATGCCGGTCGCTTTGCCGAATATCTGCAATCGGATCAGGGTCAAGAAGCCGCAGAAGATGCGGGGCTTGTTGGCCTTGCTATTGCCCAGCGCCCGATGCGAGATCAGGGGGAGCGGCTGTTATCCGCCATATTGGCTGATACGGTCAGCACTGCCGGCATTCGCACCTATCAGGATTACCTGAAAGAAGTTTCAACAGGTTTTCGTCTGTCGGCAACGATGCGGTTTTTGACAGGCACATCCCAGCTTGATGCGCGGTCCATGCAAGATTGGGCGCGGGTTTCCAGACTGGTTTCAAGCGGTTTGCTGGATGGCCGGAATATTGTTCTTGCGGGGTTCAGCGAACTCGGTTGGTAACTTTGGCAGCAACGTCAACCTGTCGCGCACACGCGCGGAATATGTGAAATCTGTCATCCTACAGGAAAATGCCGGGGTGCTGTTTTCCAGCGATGTGATTGCATTTGGCTTTGGCCCCGTTGCTCCGGTTGGTTGCAACCAAACAGTTAACGGGCGATCCCTGAACCGTCGTGTTGAGGTCTGGGTCAGGGGCGATAACGAGGTTTCGCTTCGCTAATATAAAAACGGCGCTGTGGTCAGGGAGGAGAGACCACAGCGCCGTTTTTGTAACCGAACACGAGGGAGGATCGTTTCGGTATTCTAATTAACCTTTGTAAACCGAGGCGCGGGCAACCTCGAACAGGCTGGAACGGCTTAGGCCCAAATCGCAAAGTTCACGGTTGGACAGGCCACGCAATTCGGTAAGGGTTTTGCGGAACATGCGGTTATCACGGCGCGCTTGGCGAAATGATTTAAAGGCAACCGAAATGCGGTTCAACAGCGGTGCTGCGATGGGTTGATGTATGGATAGATATGCCATTTGGCTTTTCCTTTTCTTCGTGTTTATTTCTTGTCTGCCCTCAACATAAGCTTATTGTGCGGTGCAACAACCACCATTCAATCCGTTGCGCCATGCGTTTTTTGCATAGCTCAAAAATTGCGGTGGCTATATTGTCTGACTGGGGATAGGTTTCGCCAAATGAACTTCTCCGCCCTTAAATTCCCGCAGTTTCGCCGGTATCTGGCTGCCAATATCATTGCCTTGCACGGGCTGTGGGTGCAGCGCATTACCACGGGTTGGTTGGCGTGGGAACTGACTGGATCAGCCAGTTTTGTTGGGGTGATTGCTTTTTTTACGTATATCCCGACAATGCTTACCGGACCATTTTTTGGTGTTTTGGTGGATCGCATCAATGTCCGTTATGCGGCGATGACAACGCAGGCCTTGCAGTTTTCGATCTCGTTTCTGGCATTTGTGTTGCAATTTTCCGGCGTTATGACCCCGGGTGTGCTTAGCATCATTGCCATCCTTATCGGGTTGGTGAATTCGGCGCAAAACCCCATTCGCATGTCATTTATGCCGCGCCTTGTGCCAAAAGATCACGTTGGTTCGGTGATTGTTTTATCAGCGCTGAATTTCAACCTTGCGCGGGTGGTTGGCCCGGCCATCGGCGGGGTGCTGATTGCCCGCGCAGATGTTGAAACGGCATTGCTTGTGGCAGCTCTGGCCTATTTGCCAGCGGTTGCCACTATTGCCACCTTGAAACCTCGGCCCCGTATTCGCCCGAATACAAAAAGCACCATTCTTGCTGATTTTGCTGAAGGAATGCGGTTTATCTTTGCCTCTCGGTTTATTCTAAACGCGATTCTGATAACCGGTGTGTTTTCCCTGACCGCACGCGGAGCGATGGAAATTCTGCCCATCATTGCTGATGGTAAGTTTGACAAAGGCGCAACCGGCCTTGGTGTTCTTAGCGCGGCTGCGGGTATCGGTGCGTTGATTGCAGCAATTATGCAGTCATTAAGCAGGCAACCCAAGGATGGAAAGCTATTGCGCCCTGCCCTGTTTTCGGTAATTGCCGGACCTTTGCTTGTAATATTTCTTGGCTCAGCCGGTCATTGGTATCTGGTTGTTTTCATTGTTGGGATGCTGGGTTTTTTCGGCACCATTGTTGGTATTTCGATGCAAACCAGCATTCAATTGCAACTGGATGACACCATTCGTGGCCGCGTCATGAGCCTGTGGATCATGATCGCCCTTGGCGCAACCGCAATGGGTTCTGTTGCAATTGGTGCCTTGATTGACCTGTTTGGCCTGACCTTAACGCTGCAAGGCGTCGGTGGCGCAAGTTCCCTGCTGATCATTTTGCTGATCCCAAAGCGGTGACACATTTGGGCAGAACAAATGCATCCCATTCAGCTGATATCCGGCGATTAAGCCTTGGGCCTCATCCGAAACCAGCCACGCGGCCAATTCTGCGCTTTCGGTGGCTTTGATATGGGAAAACCGTTGCGGGTTAACCCGGATATATCCATAAGGGTTGTGCATTTCTGGGCCGCCTTCAAACAACAATTCCAGATCAGCCCGGTTTTGAAAAGACACCCATGTGCCGCGATCCGACAAAATATAGGCGTTTAACCCGCTGGCCAGATTAAGCGCCGCACCCATGCCCGAACCAACCTCAAGATACCACGGCCCATCGGGCTGAACAGCGGCATCTTCCCATAATTCAAGTTCCTTCAAATGGGTGCCGCTCAGATCCCCCCGAGAGACAAATTGCGTCTGTAATAACCGGATATTGGCAAAAGCCTGCGCGGCTGTGGTTACACCCGCAATATTTGCCGGGTCATCTTTTGGGCCGATAATCACAAAATCATTATACATCACATCAACCCGCCCAACACCGTATCCATCCGCCAGAAAGGCATCCTCTGACGCGCGATGATGGACCAGAATTGCATCCGCATCACCCGTGCGCGCAATCCGCAGCGCCTGCCCGGTGCCCACCGCAACCACATAAACATGAATACCGCTTGCGGCCTCAAATTCAGGTAAAATCACGTCCAGCAAGCCAGAATTCTGCGTGGAGGTAGTCGACGCCAAAATCATGCTGCGTTCCTGCGCATGGGCCATGCTGCCCAGAAACCACAGGATAATAAGCGCTCTCATATGCGGCCCGCCAGAAAATTTGCAACATGCCCTGTGTGGTTTTGACCAAAAAAGCCGCTTGCGGGGCTGTTGGCGACCAATTTTCCCTCAGCGAATACCAACACATGGTCTGCAAGGCGTTGCGCTTGGGGCAAATCATGCGTGGCAATCATAACGCCGGAATCCTGTGCAATATTTCTTAGCATTTCTTCAAGTGCGCCGGTGGAACCCGGGTCAAGATTGGCGGCGGGTTCATCAAGCAAAATAACCTTCGGGCGGGTCACCCATGCACGCGCCAACGCCATGCGCTGTTTCTCTCCGCCTGATAAAGACGCCGCTGGTTGCTTGGCTTTGCCCAAAAGACGGGCGAATTCCAGCGCGTTTTCCACCCGCGCGGCCCGCTCTGCCCGTGCAACGCCATAGGCCTTAAGGGGGAATTCCACATTGGCCCAGACAGAACGCCGCATCACCGCTGCGCTTTGGAACATAAAGCTACGTTCATTGCGGGTGGTGCCTGCGGGCTGGTCATTCCAGCAAACCGTGCCGCGCTCGGGTGCAAACATGCCGTGGCACAAATTTAAAAAGACGCTTTTTCCTGCGCCGTTTGGCCCCAGAATACAGGTAATACCAACCGCATCCAGCCGCAAATCCAACGGCCCCAGAATTTCTGTGCCGTTCCGAAACAATGATACATCCGTGAACACCAAACCTGTCATTCGCGGACCTCCTGAAAACGGCGGCCAATGCGTGAAATCGCGTAGATCAGCGCGTTCATTACCAAGGCCAGTGTAATCAACACAATACCCAACGCCAGTGCCAATTCCAGATTTCCCTTGGACGTTTCCAAGGCAATCGTAGTCGTCATCACCCGGGTCAGGCCATCAATATTGCCACCGACAATCAGCACGGCCCCAACCTCAGCAACCGCGCGGCCAAACCCGGCCAAAAGGGCGGTTACCACACCAAAACGCGCGTCCCATAAAACAGTGCGCAACACCAGCAGCGGGCCGGCATTAAGCGACACCAGCAAGCCTCGGTATTCCCTGACAACAGGTTCAACTGCTTCGCGGGTCAAAGCCACGATTATTGGAAAAATCAATATGGTTTGGGCGATCACCATGGCTTTTGGCGTGAATAAAATTCCAAAACTGCCCAAAGGGCCAGAGCGCGACAGCAACAAATAAACCATCAAACCAACCACAACGGGCGGTAAGGCCATTAAGCTGTTGAAAACAACAATCAGAACCTGCCGACCGGGGAATTTCCATATCGCCAGCACCGCCCCGACCGGCGCGCCCAGAAATAACGCAAAAACAACAGCCAAACCGCTGACATGCAGTGACAGGCCAATAATCGCCAAAAGCGCGGCATCCATGCCAATCAGCAATTGCCAGGCTGTCGCCACTGTTTCCACATTTTTTCCTTTCAATTCCACGGGAATTTAGCGCCAGATTCCGGTGAATAACAGGGGAATCACGCCGATTTATAAAAATGCGTTGAATCTTTTGCGAGTATGCAGTGAAATGCGGGCAGGAATCGACCTATCGCATTCTGACAACTGGGAGAACAAGAAATGAAAAAACTACTTTTGGCGACAACCGCCGTAACCATGCTGGCAACATCTGCATTTTCCGCAG
>CAZSSS010000061.1:0-7861 GCA_964609255.1 uncultured Rhodobacterales bacterium | reverse complement strand
ATGCGGGCCTATTGGAATATTACCTTTGCCGGTGAAGCAAACGCCAAGCTGCGCGATGATTTGATGGCGCATCTGGTTTCAATGATCAACCAGCCGATGCGTGAAATCCCCCTGCACGGACCGCTGGTGGAACAGGTGCAGACATTATTGAACGAAACCCCGGTGTCCGAGCGTATTTATAATGCGATTGTGCGCGGCCCGGACGCCCGGATTTTGCCCGACTGGCGAGTGCTGGAAGCAGGCGGATCATTGACGTCGCGGGTATTAATACGCCCGTCCGGGGCACCCATGTCTGAGGGCGTCGAAGGAATATACACCAAAAACGGGTTCTATTCGGTGTTCCTGCCCTCAGCCCTGAATGTGGCGGAGCAGCTTAAAAACGAAAACTGGGTGCTGGGCGAACGCGGTGAGGATCTTAGCGACCCGAACGCGTTGCAACGCATCGGGCAGGATGTTCTGGACCTGTATTTCACCGATTATATCGCTGCCTATGAGGGGATTCTGGGGGACATAGACGTGGCCCCCATGGGCGATATGAGCCAGGTGGTTTCTACGCTGAATACCTTGTCGGGGCCAAGCTCTCCGATTGTGAAAATTCTAATCTCGATTGAGCGCGAAACCCGCGTAACCCAAAGGGATCAGCCGCTGGAACTGGAAGGGGCCGCCAATGAGGCCAAAAACTTTGCCGCGCGGGAACTTTTTGACGCACAAGGGCTGCGCACCCAAGCATTGATCGGTATTTTGCAAACCTCGGCCATCAGCGAGGGGCAGGCAGCACCGCCACCACCGGGCACCGTTGTTGAAACCCGTTTCACATGGCTGCATGAATTTGTCATCTCGCAGGAAGAAGGCGCGCCATCGCAACTTGACGAAGTAATGCTGGCCCTGACCGGCCTGTATCAGGAATTGAACAGACTGTCGGTTTTGGGGGATACGGCGTCATTGACGCAAAACGCATCAACCAATTTGCAGGTTTTGCTGGGCCGCACGCCTGACCCGATGAAACGCTGGATTACACAAGTGACCTCCAGCAGTGCGGGGGTTGCTGCGGGCGGCGCGCGTTCCAGTCTTGATGCGACTTGGCAGCGCTCGGTATTGCCCACATGTAATCGCGCCGTGAACAACCGCTATCCGTTTTTCAAAAACCAGCAGGCGGATATATCGATTCAGGAATTTTCGCGCTTGTTTGCGCCCCAAGGGCTGATTGATACATTTTTTCAGGATAACCTGATTGATTTTGTGGATACATCCGGAACACCGTGGCGGTGGAAACGGATTCAAGATCAGGAACTGGGTATTTCCGATGCCGTATTGGCACAGTTTGAACGGGCCGCGCAAATTCGCGATGCTTTCTTTTTGTCGCCCGGTTTGCCCGTCGTAAGCTTTAGCCTGAAACCCATTGCCTTGGGTGATGGCGTTCGACGCGTTCAGGTGGTTGTTGACGGGCAAATTCTGGATTATCGCAATAATCAGGCGTTGCAGGAAATTCCCATGCAATGGCCGGGGCCGGGTGGCCCGACGCAGGTTGTTTTGGAACCCAATCGGCGCAACGCTGAAAACAGCCGGGCGGCTGAGGGGCCTTGGGCATTTTTCAGATTGCTTGATGCCTCAGAAGTGCGCAGCGGCAATGCGGCGGACCGGGCACGTATTGTCTTTAATATGGGGGGGCGTTTCGCAGTTTTCCAGCTTAGGGCTGGCGCTGCATATAACCCGTTTCAGTTAAGCGCGTTAACCAATTTCCGCTGCCCGAGTTCGCTTTAACATGGCAGAGGACTACGGATTTTTTGGCAAAATTCCAGCGCTGGGTGATTTTGTGCGCGGCGGGAATATTTCGCGCCGGTTTGTGAATGCATGGGATATGTTCTTACAAAACGGCTTTTTGGCAAGCCGCGATGCGCTGGCCGAGGACTGGCGGGATATTTATCAAACCGCACCGATTTGGCGGTTTGGCCTTGGGGCCGGTATTATTGATGGCGGGCCGTTTACTGGCGTTATGATGCCCAGTCAGGATGCGGTTGGCCGCCTGTTCCCGCTGACAATTGTGGTGGCATCTGCGCCACCGCAGGCCGGGTTAAATGACCGTGATTATTATTTACCAATAGAGGATGCCGCGCTGGATATGCTTGATTCCCTGCGCGGAAAATCTGATCTGGAAAAGGCCATTCAGAAATTTGAAAAACCCGAAATTTTGTCGGGGATCACAGATAATCAAAGCCAATGGTTAAGCGCCCCCGATGAGGGGTATGGCCAGCCGCTTGGCTTATCACAAACAGGCTTGCCTGATCAGCAATCATTCCAAACCTTGCTTACGCAAGATATTTCAAAATGGTCAGGGACAGTCACCGAGGGGGGTTAGATTTGAGCTTTTTTTACCACTGCGCCCAAACCGATGTTGGGCTGGTTCGCAAAATTAACGAAGATTCCATGGTTAGCGTCCCGGAACTGGGCGCCTATCTGGTGGCAGATGGCATGGGCGGGCATTCCGGCGGCGACTATGCCTCACAAACTCTGGTTGCCAAAGTTGACCAAATTGACCGGAACCTCCCCTCGGGCGAGGTTATGAAAGCCATGCGCACAGCCATTTTGGAGGCGCATTACGCCATTCTGGAAGAAGCAGACAGGCGCGGCGGCGGCACGATTGGCACCACCGCTGTTGGCCTGATCCTGTCAGAACCGCATTTTGTTTGCCTGTGGGTCGGGGATTCACGTTTGTATCATTGCCGCAACGGTAAAATGGTGCAGGTATCACGGGACCATTCCTTGGTGAATGACCTGCTGGAATCCGGCCAAATAACGGCAGAACAGGCGGAAAATCATCCGCACGGGAATGTCATTACCCGGGCTGTCGGTGTTGGTGAAACATTGGAAATTGATAAATTACGCGGCACATACGAAGCAGGCGATCGGTTTTTGCTTTGCAGCGATGGCTTAAGCGGTTTTGTTAGCGACGAGATTATTTCCCAGTATATGATGACAGCGCCAATGGAGGCGCTTTGCTCGGAATTGATTGACTTGGCGAAAAAAGGGGGGGGGCGGGATAACATTACCGCAATTGTAATTGAAATCCCCGACCACTTTTAGTAAATTTTAACTCAAGCCGGAATATGCATGCTTATGGCACAGAAAAAAGATCAGAACCAGGGGGTGACAGAAATCCCGCATAGCGCGCTAAATTCGCTGGAATTGGCGGGTAACGGGCTGCATGCATTAACTGATGCGTTAACAAACCGGCTGGGCGCGGATTTTTTGCAAGCCTTGGAAATGATCGAAAAATGTTCGGGTCGGTTGATTGTTGTTGGGGTTGGCAAAAGCGGCCATATCGGCGCTAAACTTGCGTCAACATTTGCGTCAACAGGCACGCCGTCCTTTTTTGTTCACCCGACCGAAGCAAGCCATGGCGACCTTGGCATGATCAGCAAATCAGACACTGTATTGATGATTTCATGGTCGGGCGAAACGCGTGAATTGCTGGACATAACGGCCTATTGCAAACGGTTTTCCATACCCATGATCGCCCTAACCGGTGACGGAGAAAGCCTGCTGGCATCAGCTGCTGATGTGGTCTTGCAACTGCCATTCACACGCGAATCCTGTCCGCATAATCTGGCCCCGACAACCAGCACATTAATGCAACTGGCGCTTGGGGATGCGCTGGCCGTCAGTCTGGTAGAGCGGCGGGGGTTTTCCAAATCCAATTTTTATGAATTTCATCCGGGCGGCCAGCTTGGCGCCAGCCTTGTTCCCGTGCGTGATTTGATGAAGACCGGCAAGTCGGTTCCGTTGATTACGCACTCAGCCGCGATCATGGATGGTCTGGCCCTGTTAACCGAAAAATCCGTTGGTATCATCGGTGTTATTGACGATTTTGGCACGTTGATTGGCGTTATCACGGATGGGGATGTCAGGCGGTATCTTTCCGACAGCGCGTTTTCGACAATGAAAAAAATCCTGTGGGAAACACCCGTCGCAGAAATAATGAGCAAAAACCCGGTATCCATTCCAGAAAACACCATGGCGGTCGAAGGATTGGCAATCTTGCGGGAAAATAAGATTTCAGCGCTGTTTGTTGTAAAAGACGAAAAACCTGTCGGGATATTGACCTTGTTGACATTGTTGCAAGCAGGTGTTGCTTAACCACTATGAATACTGCAATTGTCATTCCTGCACGATTTGCCAGCACGCGGTTCTCTGGCAAACCTCTGGCGGGCATCAAGGGTGTTACGGGCATTTCCAAATCGCTGCTGCACCGCACATGGGAGGCGGCGGCAAAGGTGCCAAATATCGCCAAACTTGTGATTGCAACCGATGATCAGCGCATTGTTGATCATGCAAAAAGTTTTGGCGCATCGGTTTTGTTGACCTCGAAAAACGCCCGAAATGGCACAGAGCGTTGCGCAGAACTGGCAAGGAAACTTGGCCCCGACATTGAACTGATCATCAATTTTCAAGGCGATGCGCCGCTGACACCACCAGATTTTGTGTCTGAAATAATTGGCGCGATGGCGCACAGCAATGCTGATATGGCAACCCCGGTTCTGCGTTGCGATCCCCAAACATTGCAGCGGTTTCGCAAAGATCGCAGCGCTGGCCGTGTTGGCGGCACTACGGCCGTTTTTAACAAAACCGGCCATGCGCTTTATTTTTCAAAGGAGATCATACCCCATGCGGACCACTTAAAATCGCAACCTTTGCCGGTTTTCCACCATGTTGGTCTTTATGCCTATCGACCCGATATTTTGGAAAAATACCTGCAATGGCCGATGGGTATGCTTGAACAAACCGAAGGTCTGGAACAGTTGCGGTTTTTAGAAAACGGCGCCGTTATCCAATGTGTTGAAGTCAATGCCGGGGGGGGTATTTTCTGGGAGGTTAACAATCCGGTTGATATTGCCAGAGTGGAGCTCGCGCTGGCTGATATGGGGATTGAATAGATGAAAAACCTTATTATTTCGGGTCCAGGAACCCCAATTCATATCGGAAATTCACAGCCATTTGTGTTGATATGCGGCCCCTGCCAGATCGAGAGCCGCGATCACGCCCTGCAATGTGCGGAACGTATTCATACCTACGCATCAAAATTAAATATCCCGCTGATCTTTAAAGCATCCTTTGACAAGGCAAACCGAACATCGAGCAGTTCTGCCCGAGGGGTCGGAATAAGCGCCGGCCTGAAAATATTGGCCGAAATCCGGGCGGAATTCGGCATTCCTGTGCTGACTGATGTGCATAAGGCCAGCCAATGTGCGGAGGTGGCGGCGGTTGTTGATATTTTGCAAATACCTGCCTTTTTATGCCGCCAAACCGATATTTTGCTTGCAGCAGCGGCAACAGGCAAGCCGGTTAACATCAAAAAAGGGCAATTTTTGGCACCTTGGGATATGGCCAATGTTGCGAGAAAAATCTCTGCGACCGGCAATGACCAGATCATGCTAACGGAACGTGGCACATCTTTTGGCTATAACACGCTGATCTCGGATTTTCGCGCGCTGCCAATCATGGCGCAAACCGGTTATCCGGTTATTTTTGACGCCACGCATTCCGCCCAGCAACCGGGGGGCAACGGGAAAACTTCCGGTGGGCAACGGGAATTTGTGCCGGTTCTGGCACGCGCCGCGCTGGCGGTCGGGGTGGCGGGGCTTTTTGTTGAAGCACATCCCGACCCGGATAATGCGCCCTCAGACGGGCCAAACATGGTTCGGTTGGATGACCTGCCCGCGCTGCTGGACAGGTGGCGCAAAATTGATGAATTAACAAAATCTATGGGATAGCGTGAATAAGTTTACGCTCCAAAACCCGCAGAACCATCAAAAGATCATGCCCACGGCGCAGGGTCTTGCCGTCCATTGCCACTACAGAATATTGGCCCTGACGACGCGCAAGTTTTGGGTTTTTCTCAATTCTGTAAAGCGGATTTTCCGCGGTATGGCGAAAAACCGAAAAAATTGCGATGTCTTTCAGGTTGGAAATTCCGTAATCCCGCCATTCGCCCGCAGCAACCATACGCCCATAAAGCGACAATATCGGGGCCAATTCTGTGCGATGAAAACTGGTAATTTTTGTGGCTGTGCTTGGAAAACGGGTCACGCTGTTTTGTATTTTCACCATATCCGGATTTTGCGGTGACCGGTGCAGTTTTGCAAGAAAATTCGAACATATTATTGCATCTAGCGGGCCAAAATGGCAGCGTAATACCAGCAAAACATAGGTGACAGATATGCGTGATTTTCATCAACCCAGGCTCTCTACCGTCATTTCCAAAAACGGAATATGCGCAACATCGCATCCGCTTGCGGCCAAAACCGCGATCTCAATTCTTGAAAGCGGCGGCAACGCTGTGGATGCGGGCATTGCGGCGGCGATGGTTTTGAACATCTGTGAACCGCAAATGACAGGGCTTGGCGGCGATTGTTTTGCGCTGCTAAAACCCGGAAATTCTGAGAATTTCATCGGGTTGAATGCCTCGGGGCGCGCACCAAAAGCGCTGAGTGCCGCGCGGTTGCGTGATCTTGGCCATGTGGCAATGCCCGAAAATAATGCGGCGGCGGTAACCATTCCCGGCGCGGTTGACGGGTTTGTTAAGCTGTCAAATGACTGGGGAGTATTGGAGCTGTCGCAAGTATTGGCCCCGGCAATCCGTTATGCCAGCGAGGGCGTGCCGGTTGCTGAACGCGTGGCGTATGACTGGAAAAACGGTTTTGGCCGGCTGCAAAATAATGCAACAGATTTGTATGGCATAAACGGCAAAGCGCCCGCCTTTGGGCAGATATTTCGCGCTGAGGGCCAGGCAAAAGTGCTGCAAAAAATTGCCACTGAGGGCCGCGCCGGATTTTATGAAGGCGAAGTTGCGCAAGATTTTGTTGCGTCTCTAACCGCGCTGGGCGGGTGCCACACGCTTGAGGATTTTGCGGCAACGCGCTGTGATTACATAGAGCCGGTGCGCGGCATGTATCGTGGCCACGAGTTGATCGAACTGCCCCCCAACGGGCACGGCACAATTGCGATTCTGATGGCCAATATCCTTGGCCATTTTGACCTGCCGTCGCTGGATCCAAATAGCGCAAAACGTATTCACCTTGAAGCAGAAGCCGCCAAATTATCGTATGACGCGCGCGATCGGTTTATCGCGGATCCCACAGCGATGGGTGACAAGCTTGAGCAGTTATTATCGCCGGAATTTGCTGCGAATTTGGCAGGGATGATTGACCAGAAACGCGCCATGACGATGGCGACAATCGGGGTTGGCGCGGCCCATAAAGAAACGGTTTATCTGACGGTGGTTGATAAAGATCGCATGGCATTGTCGCTTATTTATTCAATATTCCACAGCTTTGGCAGTGGTATTGCCACAAATAAATACGGGATATTGCTGCAAAATCGCGGGGCCGGGTTCACGCTTGAACAGGGCCACCCGAATGAAGCTGCGGCAGGCAAGCGCCCGATGCACACGATTATCCCCGCAATGCTCCGGAAACCGGGTTCGTTCCTTATGCCTTTTGGGGTTATGGGGGGCCAGTATCAGGTCAACGGCCATATGCGTTTTTTGTCAAATATCGCTGATTTTGGCATGGACCCGCAGGCGGCGATCGATGCACCGCGCAGTTTTGCCCATGCGGGAGATTTGGCGATGGAACGGGGTTATTCTGCCTCAGTAAAAGCTGAACTGGCAGCCATGGGCCACAAAATATCCCAACCCGAAACGCCAATTGGGGGTGCGCAGGCAATTATGATCAAGGATGATATTTTGCTGGGCGCGTCGGACCCTCGCAAGGATGGCTGCGCTTTGGGGTATTAATGTAATTGACCGCCTATATCGTATTTACCATCTGATAAATTACCAAACATTTCAGTAACTTCGGGGTGA
>CAZSSS010000060.1:0-7885 GCA_964609255.1 uncultured Rhodobacterales bacterium | reverse complement strand
CTTGCTCCAGTTTTTTACAAAAAGCCACCAGCAAATCGCGCCGCCCGCCGATCAGTTCAACGGAACCACCCGCGATCACCGGCGCAATCATATAAGTGCCAAGTTCAATCCGGTCGGTAACAACCCGGTGGGTTGCACCATGCAGTTTTTCAACGCCGTGGATGGTGATTTTGGCACTGCCATCACCGGTAATATCCGCGCCCATGGCCCGCAGACACGTTGCCAGATCAACGATCTCCGGCTCTCGGGCTGCGTTGCTCAACACCGTTGTTCCCTGTGCCAATGTTGCTGTCATCATCAGGTTTTCGGTGGCGCCAACTGAGGCGAAATGCAATGCAAATTCGGCACCATGCAGGCCATTTGGCGCCTCGGCATGAATGTATCCATCGCGCAATTTCATAATCGCGCCCATGGCTTCCAACCCGCTAAGATGAATATCCATCGGCCGCGCCCCAATCGCACAGCCGCCCGGCAATGATAAAATTGCCCGGCCATTGCGCGCCAGCATTGGCCCCAATACCAAATTTGAGGCCCGCATTTTACGGACAATATCATAATCAGCGGTATCGCTGGTAATGTTTTTTGTGCCAATCGCCAAAACCCGCCCGTCTTGCAAGGATGCAACTTCGGAGCCCAGTGATTCCAAAAGCTGGGTCATGGTGCGGATGTCTGACAAGCGCGGCACATTGGTTAATGTCAGCGGCTCATCCGTTAGTAACGCGGCGGGCATCAAGGTCAGGCATGCGTTTTTTGCGCCCGCAATTTCAATGCGCCCATTCAGCGGCGTGCCGCCTTCAACGATTATCTTATCCATTACTGCTGCCCTTTGACATTATGCCGTTTGAACCGGCTATTTGCTTTTATCGTCCTGCGCCACACGCGCCCGCTCCTGCGATTTGCGACGTTTCATGTTGTCACGCATATTTGCCGTGATCCGCGCCTGTCTTGCATCTTTCTTTGATGCTTTTTCAATGTCGCGTCCAGCTTTTGTGCCTGTGTTTTCATTCATACCTTCCCCTTTATCGCAAGGCGACCCGCTGGGTCCAGCCAGTTGACGCAATATTTTGCAAGAATCCGCTTGTGAATCCCCGCCGGTATTGGTTAGAAGGCCCACGTTGCTGCTGTAGCTCAGCGGTAGAGCACTCCATTGGTAATGGAGAGGTCGGGAGTTCGATTCTCCCCAGCAGCACCATATATTTAATTCAATCAGTTACTTACAGCTTATCATTGCAAATGAGATGGCATTCCCCATTTATGATAATAGTCAGGCCACGATCAGAAACAGAATAATTTGGCGGCGTCATTGCCGGTCTTTCCACGCTGTCACTGCGTAACGCGCATATATTACAATTCACGTGCGCTGAAATAGAACGATACCACCGCGCCCATCAACCACCGTAGTTGATCAGACACCAAGGCAAGCCCAACCATAAGCGCTGAAAATCCTACAGGATCACGCAGAGCATAGCCAAGAGGCATCGGGAATGGCCCATGTCATGCCGCCACCTTATCGGGATGGCGGCACAGTTGGTTAATTACCGTTAAACACAATGCTTGAATCGTAAGGCCCCCAATCGGCCGAACGCACGTCGTTCCATTCGCTGCCGATATAGCTTTCCAAACCCTGAATGCGCATCACATTAACAGTGCCCGATTCAGCACCCAAATTCCCCGCATGGCGGGCGGCTGCGCAAATGCTGCTGTCGGCTGTGTAAGGGCCGCTGCCCCAAACGCCGCCATTATTACCGTCATCAGCGCCACAAGCACAGGTTAGCGTTTCCGCGCCGGCTGGTAATTGGCTACAGGCTTCCAGAAATGAGCTGGGCAGTGCGGCCTCAACGACAAAACTGCTGCCATAAGACCCCCAATTGTTGCTTGTTACACCATAGCGTTCTGAGCCCTCGTATTTGTCCAGACCCGGCCCAAGCGTTGCCAATATTGCACCCTCTGACAAAATTACGCCAGAATGCACCGCAGCCGTGCACAGATTGCTGTCCCCGGTATAGGGACCGCTTCCCCAAATTGTGCCCGCGGAAAAATTTGGGGTGCAATTGCACAAATAGGTTTCCTAACCGCTTGGAAAACGCTGGCACGCTGGAGCCGCCGCGATTTCAGATGCGGAAATCCCGGATTGCGCTGCTGCGGGTGTTGCGCCAGCAACCAGCCAAACAGCCGCAAAAATACTAAAAATCGATATTATCTTTTTCATGTAAAACTTCCTTTTTCAATTTTGATAAAGTGAAATCAGATTGGCATAATAATGCATTCCGTCAAAGGATATTCGAGTTGGCGGTTCCAGTGGGGTTGGCGTCGCAACCAGTATTTCGCGATCGAACCAGCCCAAGAACTGCGTCAAAATCTTGTATATCGCCCCAAAAGGTCGCGCGGCTATTCCCCGCCCATACGGCCAGTTTTGATGTCATAATCTACTGCAACACGGTAATCGGGGTCATCGTCCATGTCGATCATCAATTGCCCGGCTTTGCTCAGCAATCGGTGGCAATCCGGTGTCAGGTGGCGTAATTGCAGGCGTTTTCCGGCCTGTTGGTATTTTTCTGCAACTGCTTCAATGGCTTGCAGGGCTGAATGGTCCACCACCCGCGATCCCATAAAATCCAGAATTATGGTGTCGGGGTCATTTTCAGGGTTGAAAAGTTCAATGAACCCGCCCGCTGAGCCAAAAAACAACGGCCCTTCAATTTCGTAAACCCGCGCGCCAATTTCCGTGACCGATGGCCGGGCTTTTGCGTGAATACGCGATGCCGCATTCCACGAATAAACCAACGCTGAGACAATAACCCCGACCACCACCGCAGTGGCCAGATCTTCGGCAACTGTCACAGCTGTGACCAGCACAATCACCAGCGCATCCGACAGCGGCACACGGCGTAATATGCCAAAACTTTGCCAGGCAAACGTGCCGATCACCACCATGAACATCACACCAACCAATGCCGCCAACGGTATTAATTCAATTAGGCCGCTGGCGAACAGAATAAACGCCAGCAGAAACAACGCGGCGGATACGCCCGACAAGCGCGTGCGCCCGCCTGATTTGACGTTGATCATGGATTGCCCGATCATCGCACAACCGCCCATGCCGCCGAAAAATCCGGTAACAACATTGGCAGCACCCTGCGCCAGCGATTCCCTTGAGGCCCCGCCACGATTGCCGGTAATAGTGCCAACAAGATTAAGCGTTAACAAGCTCTCGATCAGGCCAATCGCTGCCAAAATAAACGCATACGGGAATATTATTTTCAAGGTTTCCAGCGTGAAAGGCACATCGGGAATGCCAAAGACCGGCAAGCCGCCCTCCAACGAGGCCAAATCCCCGACCCGCGGAACCGGCAAGTCAAAACCAATGACAATCCCCGCCACAACCCCAATGGCCAACAACGGTGCCGGAATAAATTTTGTGACCTTTGGTGCCAGCCAAATCAACCCCATCGTGCCCCCGACAAGGCCCAGCGTCATCCACAATGTGCCGCCACTCATCCATTTATCGTCAATTTTGAACTGCTCCAGCTGCGCCAGAAAAATCACAATCGCCAGACCGTTCACAAAGCCCAGCATCACCGGATGCGGCACCATCCGAATGAATTTTGCCAATCGCAAAACCCCCGCCAGCACCTGAATTATGCCCATCAAAACAACCGTAGCAAACAGGTATTGCACCCCGTGATCCGCCACCAAAGCCACCATAACAACGGCCAAAGCCCCGGTAGCCCCCGAAATCATCCCCGGTCGCCCGCCAAACAATGCCGTAATCAAGCCAACCAAAAATGCCGCGTAAAGCCCCACCAACGGATCAACCCCGGCAACAAAAGCAAAGGCAACCGCCTCGGGCACCAGGGCCAACGCAACCGTTAACCCCGCCAATACCTCAATACGCACCCGCCCAAGGCTCAACGGCGCTTTTTTGCCATTCGGGTCAGAAAACCTAAGGCGTTTGGCAAAATCCGACAGAGTAGTAGGTTGGGTCACAAGCAAATCCTAATTAATTTGGAACGGGTGGGATACACCAGCATTTCACAAATAGAAAGGTGACAAATATTCCCTAAAATCCGGCTAATAACGCGGCCAGGTTTTCCAGCGGTAAAATCAATAGCAATGCGCCAGATCGATAACTGATTTTGACCTGCTCGGCACATACCTGATTTGATACGCCAATTTGCCCGGATGCCACCATTTCCATGCCATCCAACGGCCAGCGCAACCCGGTTGAATGCAACCCGTTGGTTTTTTCCAATGGAAACAGCGAGATACGGCACTGAAAAGGCAGTTCAATCTGAAACTCCTTTGGGCATAACACAACAATATCCTGCGCCCCGATCAAAACAATCCGCCGATCGGGGTATTTTGCCAGCACATTCAGCGCCGCCAGCTCATGGTCCAGCCGCCCGCCCAGAAACCCGATGCTCAGGTAAAGCGGCGCGTCGGACGCCTTTATGCATTTCTCAAAATCGGTTGTGGCCTGTTCGGTGATCTGTCTGATCTTGCCTTTGTTCTTTTGCAGCACTTCAGCTGAGGCCGAATCCATATCCCCCAATACCGCAAAAACCTCCAGCCCCATGGCATCCGCGCTGTCAGCACCGCTGTCAACCGCGATGGTTTTACGGGCAAATTGCTGCACCAGCGCCACATCATCGGGGCTAACCGGCCCGCCGCCGATCAGAATAATTGGTTCAAAAAAACTAAGCGTCCGGCTCATTTGTCCGCATCGGCATCGGGGTCAGCTTTCCCGACACCCAGAAATACAAACTTGAACGGCAAAATCCAGACCACGCCCAGCACAATATAAATCAGTAATTCCACCACGACATTCGGGCGCGTGTCAAACAGGCTTAAGACCCACCAGGCAAAACCGATATATGCGGGCATTCCCACCAATAACACAAACAAAGACCAGCGTCGCCGCGCTTTATATGATAATGCCATAATGTCCCTCCAGCTTCCAAATAGCCAAAAAATCCCGGGGGAGAGCGCCATTTGGCGCGAGGGGGCAGCGCCCCCAACCCCGAACGCAGTAAGGCCCCTAATCCGAAAACGGGTCCGTCACCAAAATTGTATCCTCACGTTCCGGTGAGGTTGACAACATCGCCACCGGACAATCAATCAATTCTTCAACACGGCGCACATATTTGATCGCCTCAGCCGGTAAGTCATTCCATGACCGCGCCCCAACCGTGCTCTCGGACCACCCCTTCATGGTTTCATAAACCGGGGTCACCCGCGCCTGTTGATCAGCCGCCGTGGGCAGATAATCCAGCCGTTTACCGTCCAGCTCATAGGCCACGCATATTTTCAGCTCGTCCAACCCATCCAGCACATCCATTTTGGTAAACGCAATGCCGTTCACGCCGTTGATCGCACAGGTTTGGCGCACCAGCACCGCATCAAACCACCCGCACCGTCGCGAACGTCCGGTCACCGTGCCTTTTTCGCGCCCAACAGTCGCCAGATGTTCGCCGACCTTGTCGTCCAGCTCACAGGCAAACGGGCCTTCGCCAACCCGCGTGGTGTATGCCTTGACAATGCCCAGCACAAAATCGATCGCCCCCGGCCCAAGGCCAGTGCCCGATGCCGCCATACCAGCGGTGGTGGTGGATGAGGTCACAAACGGATAGGTGCCAAAATCCACGTCCAGCAAAGACCCCTGCGCGCCTTCAAACAAAATCCGTTTTCCGGCTTTGCGATTCTCGTTCAGCACCTTCCAGACCGGGGCCGCGAATGGCAGCACCTTGGGCGCAATATCCAACAGCGCGGCTTTCAGCGCGCTCGCGTCAACCTCGGGCAAGCCCAGCCCGGCGCGCAGCGCATTATGGTGCGTCAACAGCCGTTCAATACGCAAATCAAGGGTTTTTTCATCAGCCAAATCCGCCACGCGGATCACGCGCCGCCCGACTTTATCCTCATAACACGGGCCAATGCCGCGCCCCGTCGTGCCAATTTTCGCAACCGAGTTCTGGTTTTCGCGCGCCCGGTCCAATTCACCGTGAATGGGCAGGATCAGCGGCGTATTTTCCGCAACCATCAGGTTGTCAGTCGAGATTTCAACGCCCTGCCCGCGCAGCTTATCTATTTCTTCAACAAAGGCCCACGGGTCCAGCACCACACCATTGCCAATCACCGCCAGCTTGCCCTTGCGCAACAACCCCGAGGGCAGCACGCTCAGCTTATAAACCGCGCCATCAATCACAAGAGTATGCCCCGCGTTATGCCCGCCCTGAAACCGCACGATCACATCAGCACGTTCCGACAACCAGTCCACAATCTTACCCTTGCCCTCATCACCCCATTGCGCGCCGACAACTACTACATTGGCCATTTCATGCCCTTCAAAAAGTGAACCCCAGCAGCGTTATACGGTGCCGGGCCGATAAGGGAAACCACCATTTTCACCCCTTATGATCCAAGACCATTTGCATTTAACCGGTTTTGCCTTCAAATATTGATGATCTCCAACGAAAGGTTTCCTCATGCAGCATACTAAAAAACGAATCTGGGACTTACCCATTCGCCTGACCCATTGGGGCTTGGTGTTCAGTTTCTTTGGCGCATTTTTTACCTCGGAACTGAACCCGCTCATAATTCACGAAACCTTTGCCTTTGCCTGCCTGACTCTGGTTTTATTTCGCGTTTTCTGGGGCTTGCTCGGCTCAGACACCGCGCGCTTCACACAATTTGTCACAGGAATTGCCCCGATAAAATCCTACTTATCAGAGCTAAAACAACTGCGCCACAAGGAATTCTGGGGCCATAATCCGGTTGGTGCCTTGGCGGTTATCGCAATTCTATCCCTGATGATCACCCTTGTTAGCGCCGGGTTATTCGCCCGCGAAGCCAGCTTTTACGGCCCCTGGGCCGCGTCGGTTTCACGCAGCACGTCTGAGTTGCTAAAAGACACGCACGAAGTGCTGGCCAACTGGTTGATGGTGATTGTGGTGGTTCATATTATTGCCATTCTGGCCTATCGGTTTGTGCTGAAAGACAACCTGATAAAACCAATGATCACCGGCGTTAGGCCCACGGATTCTGACACAGCGGAACCGCGCTTTGCGCCGCTGTGGCTGGCGGGTGTCTTGTTTGCGCTTAGCATCATCATCACCGGCGCGCTGTTTCGATATTGGCTGTTCTGAGCACGACACACAAAGATGTCGGGTTGCTGTCGCCATGGTTTCGGCTTGTGTCGCAGTGCTGTCCTGTGCAAAAAGTAACCATAGGTCTACGCTTTCTGGGCAAAGCAACCCAACCAAAGGATATCCAATGATTTTGCGCAAAATGCGGCTGGATCGCGGCTGGTCACAGGAGCAACTCTCGGAGCTATCCGGCGTCAGCGCCCGCACCATCCAGCGTATTGAGCACGGCAGAAAAGCCAGTTTGGAATCCTTGAAATGCCTTGCAGCGGTTTTTGAAACCGAAATCACCCATCTGCAAAAGGAACCTGAAATGCCCAATTCCCCGCTAACCAACGAAGACCGCGCCGCGCTTTCAAAAATGAAAGAATGGATGCAATACGATGATAACGGTTATATCATCGACCCGTCGCTAAACGCGGCTGAACGCGACGCCTTGCAAAAAGTGCGAGAGCTGCGCACCTTTTACACCCATTTCGCCATTTATATCACGACAATACTTTTGATTATGGCCGTGAACCTGCTGACCAGCCCGGGCTATTTATGGTTTATCTGGGCGGCTTTGGGCTGGGGCTCGGGTATCATAGTGCATGCAATAACTGTATTTGGCGCGTTGCCATTCCTCGGCCCCGACTGGGAAAAAAAGCAGATGGAAAAACGCTTGCGCAAATAACCCCTGGTCAAAGCTTGTTATGCGTCCCGTCACAAAGCGGGGCGTTTTTGCTGTGTTTACAGCCACAAAAGAA
>CAZSSS010000059.1:0-7936 GCA_964609255.1 uncultured Rhodobacterales bacterium | reverse complement strand
TATCAAAGGTAAAGTCGGCGCGCTCAAACGTTCCATCCTTGCGCCCAGATTTATCTCCCTCTCATGCATGTAAACATGCACTGCCGGGCAGTGATCACCGGAATATGCGGTGCAATCCCCTGCTTCTCAACCAGCCGATCCAACATGGAGCCTGATCCGTAGGCTGTGTCGGCAATTAGACGTTCGGGCATAAGATCGTGCACCTTTTGCACTCGATCAATCATGGTTTTGACGGCGCCGACCTCGGCTTGCCGAATGGACCACGTGGCTTCGACATCCATAATCACAGCATTGTCGGTGTCGATCAAATAATTCGTAGAATAGGCAAAATACGCAGGTCCACCACGTGCACCACTCCATTGCGATGCTGGATCGGAGTGGGAGATAAACTTAGGCGTAACGGGACTGGCAGCGCCAAAAGCGGCGTCATCAAGTGTTTCCAGATATTCCCGAACGGCGCGTGGTTCATCATCCGGATTAATCGTCTCGGGGTTCCAGTCCGCTTTTGGCGTGGCATTTTAGCGATTGGCATCAGCGGCGATTATGCTTGCATCAGCTGCATAACGCTGCCCGCTTGCCAATCCTGCCGCGATACATTGTGCGACCACTGTTTCAAACACGTTCCGGAGCATATCGCTGTCGCGAAAGCGGCCATGCCTATTCTTGGAGAAGGTCGAATGATCAGGGATTGGGTCAGTCAGGTCCATTTTGCAAAACCAGCGATACGCCAGATTGAGGTGATCCTCTATCGAAAATTCATAAAACAATGCGCCTTATGCTTCTTGTTTTGGCCCCATCATCGTTAGCAATCCCCTATATCAATAAGAAGATTGAAACAGCCAAACGCACTCAAATCAAGTGGCGTTTTTCAACAGAATAAGCCGATAATGAATACACCCCAATGCCGAGCGAAGCGAGGCCACCGCCATCCGGCCAGTGCGGTTATTTGCGTATGCAAATACACCGCCCCTTGGGGCCCCCCAAGGGGTATATGTTACGCGGCGCTGCCACCAACGGTTAATCCGCCGATTAACAATGTGGGCTGACCCACGCCAACCGGCACCGATTGTCCGGCCTTCCCACAGGATCCGATACCCGGGTCCATGGCGCTGTCATTGCCAATTGCGCGGATATTTTTCAGCGCGGTTGCCCCGTCACCAATCAGGGTGGCACCGCGCACGGGGTTGATGATTTTGCCGCCTTTAACGCGATAAGCTTCGGTGCAGGAAAACACAAATTTACCGTTGGTAATGTCCACTTGGCCGCCACCAAACCCGACCGCATAAATACCGTCATCCAACCCGTTGATTACATCCGACGGGCTGTCCGTGCCGCTTTCCATCACTGTATTTGTCATGCGTGGCATTGGTGCATGCGCATAAGATTGCCGCCGCCCGTTACCCGTGGGTTCAACCCCCATCAGGCGCGCGTTTTGCCGGTCTTGCATGAAGCCCACCAAAATACCGTCCTCGATCAGCACATTGCGCTGGCTCGGGGTGCCCTCATCGTCAAAGCTCAATGAGCCGCGACGGTCAGGGATGGTGCCATCATCCACAACAGTTACGCCCGGCGCAGCGATACGTTGGCCCATCAGCCCCGCAAATGCGCTGGTTTTCTTGCGATTAAAATCACCTTCCAGCCCGTGGCCGATGGCTTCGTGCAGCAAAATTCCGGGCCAGCCATTGCCCAGCGCCACATCCATAACCCCCGCAGGGGCAGGTTCTGCGGACAGATTGACCAGCGCAATGCGCAATGCCTCACGGGTGGCTGATTTCCAGTGCTCCGCGTCCAGCAGCAATGTCAATGTTGAGCGCCCGCCAGACCCATGCCCACCGGATTCCCGCCGTCCGTCCTGCTCAACAATCACCGATACATAAAGCTGGGTCATGGGTCGCACATCGCGCAGATGCGTGCCCTCGGGCCGCAAGATTTCGACCTCCTGAAGGCCAGCGGCAAGGGTGGCGGAAACCTGCACCACACGGCTGTCGAGATCGCGGGCAAACCCATCAATTTCCCGCAGGGTTTCAATTTTGACCGCAAAAGTTGCATCACCAATCGGGTCATTATCTGTATACAGCCGCTGATTGGTGGCGTTGGGCGCGTCAGCCATGGTGCCCCCCCCTGCGCCAATCGCCAATCGTGCGGTTTCAGCGGCACGTTTCAGGCTGGCCTCGGACATCTCGGTGGAATGTGCATAAGCAGCGGTTTCGCCCTTGATGGCGCGCAGGCCAAACCCTTCGCCAGCGTCATAGCTGGCGGTTTTTAGTCGGCCATCATCAAAGGTCAGCACTTCTGATCTGCGGCGTTCCAAAAACAGTTCCCCGTCATCGCCACCGTTTGTCGCGCTGCGCAGGTGTGTCAATGCCGAATCTATGTCAAAATTATCCTCAAAAGGGCAAAATACCGCTTGTTGGTCGCTCATCCGGCGTTTCCTATCCAAAATTTATCAAAAAATAACCTATGAGCGGCTGAATGCCGCAAATGGATAACTTGTTATTACGCTCACAATATGGTCTTTCACGCCTAAGAGACAACCGGTTTACTGTGGAAATATTTATCAGTGTTCGGTAAAAAGAATGAATATGATCACGACTAGGGGACAAAAATATGCGATTGAATAACCTTTTCAGTGGGTTGAGCGCTGCAATTGGCGGTATGACTTTGGCTGGTGCTGCATATGCGCAGGATGCGCTTGCGGGCCTCGAATCTATTGGCAAACCAACACCCGGGGCGATGGGCTTTCAACCAGCGGTCACCGAACTGGCGCGTGACCAGCAATGGCTGGACTGGATGGTGCTGGTAATCATCACCGTGATTTCGGTTTTTGTGACCCTTTTGCTGATCTGGATCATTATCCGCTATAACAGCCGGTCCAACAAAACTCCGGCAACCTTCACCCATCATTCCGCGATTGAGGTCATCTGGACGGTATTACCGATTCTTGTTCTAATCGTTATTGGCTCTTTTTCATTGCCGCTGCTGTTTAAGGAACTGGAAACACCCCCCAGTGATTTAACCATCAAAGTAACGGGCAATCAGTGGTTTTGGACCTACGGATACCCTGAAAACGAATTTGAGATGGACAGTCATATGATCGGATCTGGCAGTTCACTGGACACCGCAGAAGACCCCGACAATCCCTATGATAAATATGACCCAAATGATGTGAATATAACGGAATTTGTTTTTGATGAATTTATGGCAATAAAGCTGGAAAACAATGGTTATGCGGCTGATGAATTCCTGCTTGCGGCAACAAACCCGCTGGTGGTTCCGGTTGGTAAAGTTGTGCGGGTTCAGGTTGAGGGTTCAAATGTGAACCATTCATTTGCTATGCCAGCATTTGGTTTCAAAATTGATGCTATTTCAGGCCGTTTGAACGAAACTTGGTTTCGTGTTGGTGCTGACCCCGAAGATGTCGAAGCTGGCACAGATAGCGACGCCAATTATATCGGCACGTATTTTGGGCAATGTTCGGAATTATGTGGCGTTAACCACTCGTATATGCCGATCGTTATCAAAGTTGTGTCACAGGAAAACTATGACCTGTGGCTGGCTGGCGCGATTGAGGAATTTGGTGGCATCGAAGCCGTAGCAATGGCGTCTAACTAATATGGCTGACGCGGCACTGGATATAACCAACGAGGCGCAGTTCGGCGATTATGTCGAATTGCTGAAGCCTCGGGTCATGCGGTTGGTGATATTCACCGCCGCAGTGGGCATGTTTGTGGCACCTTCGGGTGTGCATCCGGTGATTGCGTTTGCGTCTATTCTTTGCATTGCGGTGGGCGCTGGCGCGTCTGGCGCGCTGAATATGTGGTGGGACCGTGACATTGATGCGGTGATGAAACGCACCGCCGGGCGGCCTATCCCCTCAAAACGGGTGCAACCCGGTGAGGCCTTGGCCATTGGCCTGACCCTCTCGTTCCTGTCTGTCATGATGTTGGGGTTGTTTGCCAATGTGCTGGCAGCTGCTTTGCTGGCTTTTACAATCTTTTTCTATGCGGTGGTTTATTCCATGTGGCTGAAACGCGCCACCCCGCAAAATATCGTTATCGGCGGTGCGGCGGGGGCTTTTCCGCCGATGATCGGCTGGGTTGTGGCAACGGGTGGCATCGGCATTGAGGCCATTTTGATGTTTGCCTTTATCCTGATCTGGACACCGCCGCATTTCTGGGCGCTGGCCCTGTGGCCCAACGATGATTATAAGGCTGCCAAAGTCCCGATGTTACCGGTAACACACGGCACCAAAGTGACGCAAAACAACATTCTTGGCTATACATTTGCGTTAATCGCCGTGGCAACGACACTTGCCTTTACCCAAATTGGCGGGCTGGTATATTTTTCCGTTGTGGCGGTGCTGAACCTGCTGTTTCTAATCGGCGCGATTAGGGTTTTTCAACGCAATGACGCCGCGATGCAGGCTGACAATTTTCGCGCCGAAAAACAACTTTTCGGATATTCGATAATCTATCTGTTCCTGACATTTGTTTTGCTGCTGGTTGAGGCCGCTTTGCGCAGCTATGATTTGGCCCCTAAATTTCTGGTATTACTATGAGCTTTCGCCCCCCACACGAACTTCATACCCGTCGCAAAGGCCGTAACATGGCCGTTGGCCTGCTGCTGGGGGCATTTGTGATTATTGTTTTCGCGGTATCGGTGGTTAAACTCAGCCAACCGCAAAGCGTTGATCCAAATGCGCCAAACTATATACCGGCAAATAACCAATGACCGCAAAATCCAACAATAAAATGATGGTAAAACTGCTGAGCCTTGTTGTTTTCATGGGCGCAATGGCTTTTGCATCTGTGCCGTTTTACAACTGGTTTTGCAAAGTAACCGGCTATTCCGGCACCACAACCACCGCCGCAACTGCTGGCGATGTTATTCTTGATCAAACCATGATTATCCGGTTTGACGCATCGGTTGAAAACGGCATGGCATGGGAATTCAAACCATTGCAGCGGGTGATGGAAATCCGCATTGGTGAGGTCGGCATGGCCTATTATGAGGCATATAACCCAACCAACCGGCCCATCGCCGGTTCTGCGGCTTATAACGTCGCGCCTTATTCTGCGGGTAATTTCTTTGCCAAAATTGATTGTTTTTGTTTTACCGAACAGGTTTTACAACCGGGCGAACGCGTGGAAATGCCCGTGACATTTTTTGTTGACCCTGAAATTGTGAACCACATTGAGGGCAAGCGGGTGAATTCCATCACGCTTTCATATACTTTTTACGAAACCGACATGCCGGAACAAGACGTTGTTCTTGCCGAACCGGCCAATGATAACCAAGATACTGCGGTCAATTGACCATAATAAGGGACCAAGATAATGGCACATGAAAAGAACCACGATTACCATATTTTACAGCCAAGCCCGTGGCCTCTGATGGGGGCGCTATCTGCGTTTATCCTGTTTACCGGGTCGGTTATGTATTTCAAAACCGATTGGCCGTGGGTAATGCTGGTTGGTTTTGCTGGCGTGTTTTATACCATGTATGTTTGGTGGAGCGATGTCATTCACGAAAGCCACGTAGGTGACCACACACCGGTTGTGAAAATTGGATTGCGATATGGCATTATTATGTTCATTGCCTCTGAGGTGATGTTCTTTGTGGCCTGGTTCTGGATTTTCTTTAAATCCGCGCTGTATCCGATGGACCAGATTGACGGTATTATTCTGACAGCCACCCAATTTCCAGCCGCAGGGATTGATACCTTTGATCCGTGGCACTTGCCGTTGATCAACACGTTGATTTTGCTGTGTTCCGGTGCAGCGGCCACTTGGGCGCATCACGCGATTGCCCATGAAAACAACCGTAAAGATCTGCAAAGCGGCCTGCTTATTGCGATTTTACTGGGCGTTATGTTCACTGTGTTTCAGGCCTATGAATACAGCCACGCGGCGTTTGGTATTGCTGGCAATATCTATGGCGGCGTGTTCTTTATGGCGACGGGTTTCCACGGTTTCCATGTGATCATCGGCACGATCTTTCTGACTGTTTGCTATTTGCGCGCACGGCGCGGCCATTTCACCCCTGAATCCCATATCGGGTTTGAGGGCGCGGCTTGGTATTGGCACTTTGTTGACGTGGTTTGGTTGTTCCTGTTTATATCGGTCTATGTCTGGGCTGGATAAACCGCATATAATATTTGGTAAAACGCGGGTCGCTTTGGCTCGCGTTTTTTATTTGAGGAACGGTATGTCAAAACGAATGGTCTTTCCGGTTTTGCTGGGGTTGGTTGGCGTTACCATTCTGGTGTTGCTGGGCAACTGGCAAGTGCGCCGCTTGGCATGGAAAGAAACCATGCTGGCCAATATTGAAGGGCATATTTCAGCACCAGCGGTGCAATTACCAACGGTTTTAATCCCGGCGAATGATCGGTTTTTGTCGGTTATGGTAACTGGCATGATGGAGCCTGCGGAAATTCATGTCCTGTCATCCGGCCCAAGCACCGGGCCGGGGTATCGTATTATCTCAGCTTTTGTGATTGAGGACGGCCGCCGGATTTTGGTTGATCGCGGCATTGTGCCGGTTCGTGATAAAAACCGGGATCGTGAACCAGATAACGGCACATTATACGGCCATCTTTTATGGGCTGACGATACGGATAAATATACGCCAGAAAATGATGTTGAAGGAAATATCTGGTTTTCCCGCGCCGTTGCACCATTGGCGGAGATGCTGAATACCGAAGAAATTTTTCTGGTGTTAAGCCAAACCACCCTATCGGATGGGCCAACGCCGGTTCCGGTTGGGCTGAATATCCCGAATAAACATCTTGAATATGCGGTGACATGGTATGGCTTTGCCATTGTCTGGCTGTTCATGACACTGTATCTGCTATGGCGGATCAAACGACGCACGGTTTAAATATGAAATATGTTTCAACGCGGGGCCAATCGCCCGAACTGAATTTTGAAGACGCCATGCTAAACGGGTTGGCGCGGGATGGCGGGCTGTATGTGCCCGCAAAATGGCCGCAAATATCACATGATGAAATCGCGGCGCTGGCCGGGCTTTCTTATGAAGAAACAGCGTTTCGCGTGATAAAACCCTTTATCGGCGACACATTTTCCGAGGATGAATTTCGGGGTATTCTGAAACGGGCTTATGCTGGTTTTCACCATGTCGCACGGGTGCCGCTGGTTCAGATTGGTGCCAATGATTATTTGCTGGAATTGCATCACGGGCCGACATTGGCCTTTAAAGACGTGGCGATGCAGCTAATTGGCCAAATGTTTGAGGCCTCGCTGAGCCGCTCGGGCAAGCGGGTGACCATTGTTGGTGCCACATCCGGTGATACAGGATCGGCCGCGATCGAAGCCTTTAAGGGGTTGGATTCGGTGGATGTGATCATCCTTTATCCGCATGATCGTGTGTCCGAAGTGCAACGCCGCCAGATGACAACACCCGTTGAAAGCAACGTGCATGCGCTGGCGATGGACGGCGATTTTGATGATTGTCAGGCGCGACTAAAAGACATGTTCAACGATTTTGAATTCCGCGAAACGGTGCAATTGGCCGGGGTTAATTCGATTAACTGGGCGCGGGTTATGGCGCAAGTGGTCTACTTTTTTACCTCGGCTGTTAGTTTGGGCGCGCCGCATCGCAAGGTTTCGTTTACCGTGCCAACGGGAAATTTTGGCGATATTTTTGCGGCCTATGTGGCCAAACGCATGGGCCTGCCGATTGACAGGCTGGTGATTGCCACTAACCAAAACGATATTTTGCACCGCACTTTACAAAATGGTGAACATCAAAAAAAGGGCGTAGCGCCGAGCATCAGCCCCTCAATGGATATTCAGGTTTCCTCCAATTTTGAACGGTTGTTATTTGATCTTTATGTTCGTGAAGGCGATGCCGTGGCGCAATTGATGGAGGAGCTTGGTGAGGGCGGTTTCACCCTGTCACCAGGGGCGCTGGATAG
>CAZSSS010000058.1:0-8121 GCA_964609255.1 uncultured Rhodobacterales bacterium | reverse complement strand
AACTCCTTCAGGCCGAACTGATGTATCCGGTCGAGCAAATCAAACAACCGTTCAATTGCATTGTCTTGATTCTGATCGAGATGCGACAGAATTTTATCCAGTTCGGCCATAGTCCGCTCCTAATTTTCCAGAAAAAAGGCGCCCACAGCGGGGCGCCTGAAATGTGTTGTGCCAAACCTTATTGAAAAGGGTCCGAGCGCCTGAAACCGCCACCGCTGAAAATGCGACGTTCGCAGGTGCGGTGCTGGTTTAGCGTTGCGGTTGTCCCGCGTAGGGAAAACCGGGTGATTTCAGCGCCGTTGTCATTGCGCAGATACAACGTGTTGCCACGCCGGATTTCGGTAAAAAACCGGTTAAGAGAACTGGCAGGCGGGGTGACGATGATTTGAATAATACTGTTGAATTTCTGGCCGGAGATTTCCCAATCGCCACGGTTATCAATTTCAACCACAAAATCCTGATTCAGCGAGGTGTCCCCAAAAGCCCAGTCCTCACTGCTAAAGCGAATGACATAGTCGCCATCGTCCCATGTGAACAAACTGAACACATAGCCCTGACCATTACCTGTCAGACTTTCGCAACTTAGGCTGCCGTTATCGTAATAATTTAGGTCCAGCCGCCAATTGCCACGCCGATAAAGCGTATCGAATTCTGCCGCATGAATGCTGCTTGCAAATGTGACCACCGCCAAAGCAGTAGAAAGAATATATCTAAAAATTTTCATAGTAATCTGACCCGCTATTTGAATTGTTGTTTGTTAAAATAAACACAAAAGCAGTTTGCAGGTCAAGGAAAGCTTCGGCACCCAAAACCATCGTCAAAGGTTTTTGCTGCTGTGAAAGCCGTTAGCCGGTAATCCAGCCGCCCCCCATAACCTGCGATCCTTCGGGGGCATAAAACACGCAGGCTTGCCCCGGTGATACGCCTTCCTCAGCCACGCCAAGTTCAACCCGCGCATGATCGGCGTCTTGCGGGAATATCCGCGCGGGCACCGGTGGGCGCGTAGAGCGGACTTTGACCAATATATCCCAGCCCTCAGGCGGGGCATCGGTGAAATCTGCAACCCCCAGCCAGTTGATTTCCTTGATCTTGATGTCGCGCGTGGTCAGGGCGCTGCGCGGGCCAACAATGACTTTTTGCGCATCCGCATCCAGTTTCACAACATAAAGAGGGTCGCGCCCGCCAATACCCAAACCACGCCGCTGGCCAATTGTGTAACGGATTACGCCGTTATGTTGGCCAAGCACGCTGCCATCAAGATGCACAATATCACCCGGTTCAGCCGCACCGGGGCGCAGTTTTTCAATCACACTGGCATAGGACCCGTTGGGGACAAAACAAATATCCTGACTGTCGGGTTTATCCGCAACCGACAGGCCGAATTGCGTGGCTAACGCGCGGGTTTCAGCCTTTGATTTCAGATGGCCCAGTGGAAAGCGAAGGTATTCCAGTTGGTCAGGTGTTGTTGAAAACAAAAAATAGGACTGGTCGCGCTCCGCATCGGCGGCGCGGTGCAATTCTGCGCCATTTTCGCCCCTAAAACGTTGAATATAATGGCCTGTCGCCATGCAATCTGCGCCAAGGTCTTTTGCGGTTTCCAGCAGGTCTTTGAATTTCACCCGTTCATTGCAGCGAATGCAGGGCACCGGCGTTGATCCGGCCAGATAGGCATCGGCAAATTCATCGATCACCGTTTCTTTGAACACATTTTCATAATCCAGCACATAATGGGGAAAGCCCATTTTCTCAGCGACGCGGCGGGCATCGTGAATGTCCGCACCTGCGCAACAGGCACCCTTTTTTGCCAGCGCAGCGCCATGATCATAAAGCTGCAATGTTACGCCGACAACGTCGTAACCCTCCTGCGACAGCTTTGCCGCAACAACTGACGAATCCACGCCGCCCGACATGGCGACAACCACGCGGGTATCCGATTCTGGTTTGGCAAAGCCAAGGCTGTTGATGGAATGGTTCATATGTGGCTCCAGTTTGAAACGATATATAGGCAAATCTTAACTACTCTCAAGGTGTGGTTTCACTTTGCTTTAACTTTCAGGCTGGAAAGTCGGCTTGGGTGAATCAAAAGGGGTGACTCAATGTTTGTTAAGCGAAATACAGGACCAATTAGCGTCACAATGCCGGACGGAACGGTAATGACTCGGTCAGAATTACCGGCAATTAATACAACCAGATGGGTCGCAAGACGTAAAGCAACCGTTGTAAAAGCGGTGGCTGCGGGCATGTTAACGCGCGAAGAAGCCTGTCAAATGTATGAATTAAGCATTGAAGAATTCGATAACTGGTTGAGTTCTATGGCAAAATTCGGCCGTGGTGGGTTGCGGACAACCAAGATTCAAAAATACAAACAACTTTAACGAAAGTGAATATTATGCTAATAGCGTAATAGTTGGTTAACCATTTTCGCGAATAGTTAACTAAGATTGACGCCGCCAAAAAGGATTAACCATGCGAGTGCTATTAGTAGAAGACGACCCGATGACAGCAAAAAGTATCGAAATGATGCTGACAAGTGCTAATTTAAATGTTTACACAACCGATTTAGGGGAGGAAGGGATCGATCTGGCAAAACTTTATGATTACGATTTGATCCTTTTGGATCTGAACCTGCCGGATATGAACGGCCACGAAGTATTGCGCCAGTTACGATTGGCAAAAATTGAAACGCCGATTCTTATTCTTTCGGGAATGGATGACACCGAAAGCAAAATCAAAGGGTTTGGTTTTGGTGCGGATGATTATCTGACAAAACCGTTTCACCGCGAAGAACTTGTCGCGCGAATTCATGCCATTGTGCGCCGCTCCAAGGGGCACGCCCAAAGCACAATTGAAACCGGCGATATTTCCGTAAATCTGGACGCCAAAACCGTTGAGGCCTTGGGCCGCCCTGTGCATCTGACCGGCAAGGAATACCAGATGTTCGAATTGCTGAGTTTGCGCAAAGGCACAACACTGACTAAAGAAATGTTCCTGAACCATCTTTATGGGGGCATGGACGAACCCGAACTCAAAATCATTGACGTGTTTATTTGCAAACTGCGCAAAAAGCTCTCAACTGCGTTGGGCGGGGCGAACTATATCGAAACAGTTTGGGGCCGCGGTTATGTATTGCGCGATCCAATCCCTGATGAACATATGCAAAGCATCGCCATCTAGATTTTTCTGGCATTGTTCTTTAAACAAGCCTAATTCCTATGCAGAGATGCATAGGAATTTTTGGCATGACATCAAAACCAAATGTGGCGGATATTTCAAAATCTGACGCAGCAGCAGAGCTGAAAGCGCTGGCAGCGGCGATGGCTGCTGCCGATATTGCCTATCATCAAAACGATAACCCCGAAATATCCGATGCTGAATATGACCAGCTTAAGCAAAGAAATCTGGCGATTGAATCACAATTTCCGGACTTAATCCGTAATGACAGCCCCAGCAAAAAAATCGGCGCGCCGGCGCGTTCGGGGTTTTCCAAGATCAAACACGCAATTCCGATGCTGTCGCTGGGGAATGCATTTTCCAACAGCGATATTGTTGATTTTGATGCGCGCATTCGAAAATTCCTGACAATTCCGGCTGAACATGATCTGGCATATACGGCAGAACCAAAAATTGACGGCCTGTCGCTGGCGCTGCGTTTCGAAAACGGGTTTCTGGTTTCTGCCGCAACGCGCGGCGATGGTAAGATCGGTGAGGATGTCACAAAAAACGCCCAAACCATTAAAACCATTCCACAAAAAATCCAAAACGCACCAGAAATTCTGGAAGTGCGTGGTGAGGTCTTTATGTCCCATGCCGATTTCACCACGCTGAACAATAAGCAGGTTTCCAACGGCGAAAAACCTTTTGCCAACCCGCGCAACGCCGCGGCGGGGTCGCTGCGCCAACTTGACAGCACAATCACAGCCGCGCGGCCCTTGGCATTTTATGCTTATGCATGGGGGCAGGTTTCTGAACCTCTCGCCAAGACCCAAATGGCGGCAATTGCCCGGCTGGGGGCCATGGGTTTTTCTGTTAACCCGTTGACCAAGTTATGTAATTCCCCCGCCGAAATAATTGAACATTTTGCCCGTATTCAACAACAACGCGCTGAACTGGGTTATGATATCGACGGGGTTGTCTATAAAGTTGACGATCTGGCGTTGCAGGCGCGGCTTGGGTTTCGCACCAATACGCCTCGCTGGGCGATTGCCCATAAATTTCCGGCCGAAACCGCGATAACCGTGCTGGAAGCCATCGAAATTCAGGTCGGGCGCACCGGCGCGTTGTCGCCAGTTGCACATTTGAAACCCGTCACGGTGGGCGGGGTTACGGTTTCCCGGGCGACGCTTCACAACCAGGATTACATCAAAGGTGTTGATTCCAAAGGAAATTCCATCCGCAGCGGTGGCGATATCCGGGTTGGCGACACCGTGGAAATTTACCGCGCCGGTGATGTTATCCCCAAAATTCGCGAGATCATCAAACGTGGCGATGGTCCGGTTTTCACTTTCCCTGAAACCTGCCCAATTTGCGGTTCCGATGCGGTTCGTGAGGAAGGCGAAGCCGCCTCACGCTGTATGGGTGGCTTTAACTGCGCGGCGCAACGTGTTGAAAAGCTAAAGCATTTTGTATCACGCGGCGCATTTGATATTGAGGGGTTGGGGATGAAGCAGATCGAAGTTTTTTCCGCCAAAAAATGGATTACGGAACCCGGTGATATTTTCTTGCTGGAAGAAAACCATGGGGCGGAGCTTGAAACCACAGAAGGTTGGGGCGAAAAATCCGTGCAGAAACTGTTTGCAGCGATCCGCGAACGCAAGAGAATACCGCTTAACCGGCTGCTTTTTGGGCTTGGCATCAGGCATGTTGGCGAAAGCTCAGCGATGACATTGGCGCGGTTTTACAGGACGTGGCCTGATTTTGAACATGCAATAAGCGCGGCACAGAACCATTCCGATGATGCATGGGACATGCTGAACGGAATTGACGGTGTCGGAGAGGTTATGGCAACGGCGCTGGTCGATTTTTTCCATGCGCCCGGCTCAAAAGAAATTGTTGCCAATCTGGTTAAAAACTTAACAATTTTGCAGGTCGCAGTACCCAAGATCAGCGGGTCATTGATTGCACAAAAAACAGTGGTTTTCACCGGAACGCTGGAACATGTATCGCGCGCTGAGGCAAAGGCGACAGCCGAAAATCTGGGCGCAAAGGTATCTGGCTCAATTTCGGCAAAAACCGATTTTCTGGTTTATGGTGCCAAAGCCGGATCAAAGTTGAAAAAGGCCGAAACCCTTGGTGTTACGACCTTGAGCGAGCAAAAGTGGCTTGATCTGATCGCAAAATCCGGCAACACTTAACCCATGAGCAACAGCCGCCCCGAAATCCTGTTCCCTTTATTTGCGGCATTGTCGAAACTTGACGGCATTGGGCCTAAGACGGCTGAAAACCTGAACAAAATGGCGGTTGAACGCCCCAAAGACCTGCTGTTTTCATTGCCTAATTCGGGCATAAACAGGCAGTTACGCCCCAGCATCAAGGGGCAAAAATTTCCGCAGGTATTAACCGTTGAGATAGAGGTAGGCCTTCATCAAAAATCGCGCGGGCGCGGGCCATACCGCGTTTTTGTCCGCGATGCAGAAACCGATTTCCAACTGGTTTTTTTCCATGCGCGCGAGGATTGGATAAAAAAAATGCTGCCCTCGGGCCAACGCCGGATAATTTCCGGCAAGGTTGAGGTGTTTGACGGCGTTGCCCAAATGACCCACCCCGACCATATTTTGCGCCCCCATGAGGCTGAGCATTTACCAAAATTTGAGCCAGTTTACCCGCTGACGGCAGGCGTATCACAAAAAATCATGTATAAAGCGGTGCAATCCGCCCTTGAACGCATGCCAAAACTGGATGAATGGATCGACGCGTCGGTTGTTAAAAAGCACGGGTGGCCCTGTTGGTATGATGCGGTAAATGCTGCCCATCATCCAAAGAATATTGGTGATATTTCAAGCAATACCGCCCCAAGGGAACGGCTGGCCTATGATGAATTACTGGCGCATCAGTTGACGCTGGCATTGGCACGGGCGCGATTGAAACGCTCCAGAGGTATTTCAACAAAATCAAAAGGCGAATTGGCGGCGCGCGTGCTGGCCAGCTTGCCATACGCGCCGACATCTGCGCAGACGCGCTCGGGGGGCGAAATTTTGGCGGATATGGCCGAAAAACTGCGCATGAACCGGCTGTTGCAAGGCGACGTAGGTTCGGGAAAAACATTGGTTGCAATGCTGGCCATGTGTCACGCGGTCGAAGCCGGCGGGCAAGCGGCCCTGATGGCGCCAACCGAAATTTTGGCGCAACAGCATATGGCGTCATTGGGCGAAATGGCCAAAGCCGCTGGTATTCGAATTGCGATATTGACCGGGCGAGACAAAGGAAAACCGCGTGAGAAAAAGTTGGCCGCGTTGCAAAACGGTGAAATCGATATTTTGATAGGCACCCATGCTTTGTTTCAAAAAGACGTTATTTTCAACGACTTACGCCTTGCCGTGATAGATGAGCAACACCGGTTTGGTGTGCATCAACGTATGGAACTGGGCGCAAAGGGGCAGGCCGTAGATATTTTGGTAATGACAGCAACGCCGATTCCGCGATCGTTGGCGTTGGCGCATTACGGCGATATGGATGTATCGATTTTGGATGAAAAACCACCGGGGCGAAAGCCGATTGAAACGGTTCTGGTGTCTTCGGGGCGGATGGACGAAGTGGTCAGCCGTCTTGGCAAAGCAGTGCAAGATGGCCGGCAGGTTTACTGGGTTTGCCCGTTGGTTGAGGAATCTGAGCTGGTTGATATGACCGCAGCACAAGACCGTTTTCGCGCGCTTCGTCTTGTGCTGGGGGAGGATGTTGTCGGGCTGGTGCACGGACAAATGCCTGGCAATGAAAAAGATGCAGCCATGACTGCGTTTGTGTCTGGCCGCACACGGCTGCTGGTTGCAACCACGGTGATTGAGGTGGGCGTCGATGTGCCAAACGCCACCATTATGGTTATTGAAGGCGCTGAAAATTTTGGATTGGCGCAGCTTCATCAGTTGCGCGGGCGGGTTGGCCGTGGTGAAATCGCGTCAACGTGTTTGCTGATGTATGACCCGCCCCTGACCGCGAGCGGCAAGGCGCGGCTTGAGATTATGCGCGAAACTCAGGACGGGTTTCGCATTGCAGACGAAGACCTGCGAATTAGAGGCGCGGGTGATTTGCTCGGGTTGCAGCAATCCGGTTTAGCGCGGTTTCGGATTGCCGACCTTGAGAGCCAAACCGGGTTGATGCAAATCGCACAGGATGACGCGCGGCTTTTGTTAAACAATGACCCTGATTTGACAAGTAAACGCGGGCAAGCCATTCGGGCTTTGCTGTATTTGATGGACCGTGACCGGGCAATTTTACTGCTTTCTGTTGGTTAGCCGCATCTGTTCTTATTTTGTTCTTGACAATTCGGGTCAAACGGAGAACATTAAGGAAACTTAACGGCAAATTAACGCAGGGTGGCAAAAATGGCGGTTCTAATTCGAAAATACGAGTGTTCAAATGCAAGGCCGATTATTGAAGACGCTTTGACCCTTGGCCTGATTTGCCTGATGTTGATCGGCACCCTTGCGCTTATCTGATTTCTGCTGACTGATCCTAACCATGCCCGACCTGCCTCGGGGGTGGTGCTGAATGCTCCGCGCGGGATCGGACACCCAACTTGCTGCGCCTGTTTTACAGGTCGCAGCATTTTTTTTATTGCATGGCTTCCAGCGTGGCTTCGAAGGCCAGCATGATTGATGCATGGCGGTTTTTGTAATCCCGCGCTGGCAACAGCACTTCTAGACCCTCAAAAGGCGATTCAGGAACCGGCCCGTGATTTTTCAACATATTCAAAAGCTGGTCGCGCGCTGTTTTTATCTCGGCCTCGGTGCGGCCAATGATGTTGGCCGCCAGAATGGAGGCGGATGCCTGTCCAAGCGCGCATGCTTTTACATCCTGCCCGAATGCCGTGACGGTGCCATTTGTGCTGTTTACGTCAACGGTTACCGTTGACCCGCATAGCGGAGAGCGTTTTTTGATAGATTTATCAGGATTATCCAACCGGTCTAT
>CAZSSS010000057.1:0-8368 GCA_964609255.1 uncultured Rhodobacterales bacterium | reverse complement strand
CCCCGCCACCGGAATAAATGATGGGGCGTTTGGCCTTTTCCAAGGCCTCAACCGCGCGGGTGATCGCGCCAATATCGCCTTTAACTTGTGGATTATAATGACCTTTTGCAGCTTTTCCCTTGGGGGTATATTTGGCGCTGGCAAATTGAACATCCTTTGGGATGTCCACCAATACCGGCCCCGGACGGCCCGAGGTGGCCACATGAAACGCCTGATGAATGGTCGCCGCAAGGTCGGCGGTATCCTTAACAAGCCAGTTATGTTTGGAACAAGGGCGGGTGATGCCAATGGTGTCGGCCTCCTGAAAGGCATCATTGCCGATCATGAACGTGGGCACTTGGCCCGACAAAACGATCATCGGGATGCTGTCCATCAACGCATCGGTCATGCCGGTGACCGCATTGGTGGCCCCCGGACCGGATGTTACCAGAACCACGCCGGGTTTCCCGGTGGAGCGGGCATAGCCCTCAGCGGCGTGGGTCGCGCCTTGTTCGTGGCGCACCAGAATGTGGCGAATTTCGTTTTGCTGGAAAATCTCATCATAAATCGGAAGCACAGCACCACCGGGATAGCCAAAGACGGTATCGACGCCTTGGTCCTTCAAGGCTTGGATAACTATTTGTGCGCCGGTCATTTCTGACATCTTACTTCTCCGTTTATGATTCTGCGTTGGCCAAAAAAAAGCCCCCGATTTTCGGAGGCTGGCACGAAACTGATTAAAACCTTAGGTCTTAATCGGCCCGCGCCATGCGTTCACCATCACTAGAATTTCGATTTTATGTATCATAGGGTGTTTTTACTGCCGCATTTAACCAAGGTCAACGCGTAATTATAAATATTATTGCTCAAAATGTTGATTCCCTTGCGTATAATTACAATTATTGCGGTCAATTGGTTCAAATCTGAAGGTGTGGCCAATAATTAGGCAATATAATCGCCTTTAGGCTGTTTCTGACCAAATAGACAAAATTATCGTTGGCATACACGGAATTGAACGCTAGTTTAGTTTCACTATCGATCAGCCCGACAAACAGTTGGGCGTCATATCTGGGAGGAATACATGGATCGTCGTTCTTTTATTACCAAAGCAGCACTTGGTGGCACCGCCGCCGTTGCCGCAGGCACCTTGGCCGCACCGGCTTATGCGCAGGGCAACCGCACGTTAACAATGGTTACCTCATGGGGCCGTGGCCTTGCGGGCGTATTTGATGCCGCACAACATGTTGCAGACAGCATCCCGATGGCACACTAACCGTTGAAATCAAGGCAGCTGGCGAACTTGTTGGCGCGTTTGAGGTTTTTGACGCGGTTTCATCTGGCCAAGCCGATATGTATCATGCGGCTGATTATTACTTTGTTGGTCAGCATCCGGGTTATGCGTTCTTTACCTCTGTGCCTTTTGGCATGGCGGCCCAAGAATTGCTGAACTGGTATCACCACGGCGAAGGCCAAGGGTTCCATGACCAGTTGGGCGAAGTGTTCAACCTGAAATCATTCTTGGCGGGTAACACCGGCGCACAGGCTGGCGGTTGGTTCCACAAGGAAATCAACTCAGCTGAGGATTTCAACGGCCTGAAATTCCGTATGCCGGGCCTTGGCGGCCAAGCATTGGGCAAATTGGGCGCATCGGTGCAGAACCTTCCGGGTTCCGAAGTGTATCAAGCGCTGGCATCCGGCGCATTGGATGGCACCGAGTGGATCGGCCCATGGGCGGACGAGGTCGCTGGTTTCCATGAGCCGGGCGCAGGTCTGTCGCTGGCAACCAACCTTGAGGTTTTCAATGAGCTGTCACCGGCACATCAGAAAATCATCGAAATTGCGGCCGCTGAAGCCCATCAATGGAACCTTACGCAATTCCTGAACAATAACGGTGCTGCATTGCAACGCCTTGTTGCCGAAGGTGTGCAAATCCGTGAATTCAATGACGGTGTTTGGGATGCATTTGGCGCGGCTTCTGCCGAAGTTCTCGACAGCTATATGGATGATGCACTGTTTGCAGAAATCCGCACATCCTATAATGCGTCTATGTCGGCTTCGTCGGCTTGGATCCAGAATGCTGAAGGCACATATCGTGCGCAGCGTGACCGCATTTTAGGTTAATCAATGGCAATAATCGCGCCAGCCTGCATTGGCTGGCGCGATTTTTTTACTCCAAAACAAGCGAGAGTTAACACATGGCAAGCGCGCTAGGGTGGTTCTTTTCCCATATCTGGATGGGATTTGCTGATTTTTACACCGCAGTTAGTGATCCGTCAGCTTGGCTTGACTGGAGCAATAAAGAATCTTTGATCCGGTTCATTTATTACGGCGCATCCATTGAATTCTTGTTTGTTATCATCGACATATTTCTGGTTCCTACAGTGATCGGTTTATTCTGGTGGGCGTTTATGTGGCGCATGGTCCGCCTGATTGAGGGATTTTCAAACGGCATCGGCCGTTTCTTTGCTTGGGCGGGCCTGATTATGGTTTTGCAGCAGGTTATGATCGTATTCCTGCAACGGATATTCAGGGTTTCAGAGATTTCCATCGGCCCGTTTGGCGCTGTGTTCACCAAAGACCTGAGCTGGTTTGGTGAAGAATTAAAGCTTTATAATGCCATCGTTGTGGCGCTGGTCTGTTCTTATACATTTGTGCAGGGCGGCCATGTGCGGGTTGATCTGTTTTATGCGCGGGTCGGGTTTCGTTTCAAACGAGCAATTGATATGTTCGGGTCGATCTTTTTCATCATGCCGACAATGTTTCTGATCTGGATGTTTGGCTGGTTTTTTATGTGGCGGCATCTGGTAACCCCCAAGTTTTCCGCGTCTGAAACGCTGGAAAAAATGCTGCGCAAGGCGAGCTTTTTAAAGGAAAACATCGAAACAATCGGGTTTTCCCCCAATGGTTTCAACGGCTATTTCATCTTTAAGATGCTGCTTGTCAGTTTTGCCCTGCTTATGATCATCCAAGGGGTCGGGTTCTTTTATCGCTCGTTGCTGGAAATGATCGAAGGGCCGGAATCTGAGGGAAAATATCTCGACAAAGACCAACTAAACGACGAGCTGGCGGAAACCGTCGCCGCAATACATTAAAGGGGCTTAAGGCATGTTATTTGGTTTAGACGGGGTCGAAGCGGGCCTGATAATTGTTTTTGCGAGCCTTTTTGTCGGTATTATGTCGGGGTTTCCGGTGGCCTTTGCCATTGGCGGCGCGGCGGTGGCGGCGTTTGGTATTTTGGCAGCGCTGGATAATTCTGGTGCGTTGATACACGCGGCGATCAACCAACGCTCTGACGAATATCTGAGCCTTGTCAATAGCGGCATCGCGCGCGACAGTATTTCGTTGTTTCGATATCCTGACCTGCCCACAATTTCCGGCCCCTTGTTTACCGGGGGGTGGGAATTGGCGCTCGACCGGAATATTTCCTTTATTGTCAATCGGATGAACGAACGGGTTTTTGCTGGGCAATCGATTGAAACCTTGCTGGCCGTGCTGATGTTTGTGCTGATGGGCGTGACGCTGGAGCGGTCAAAAATTGCCGAAGACCTGCTGACAACCATGGCCCGCGTGTTTGGGCCGTTGCCGGGCGGGTTGGCGGTGTCGGTGGTTCTTGTGGGGGCGTTTCTGGCGGCCTCAACGGGGATTGTTGGTGCGACTGTTGTTACGATGGGTTTGCTCTCATTGCCCACCATGTTGCGAAATGGATATTCGCCCGAACTGGCAACCGGGGTTATTGCGGCCTCGGGCACGTTGGGGCAGATCATTCCGCCCTCGATCGTAATTGTGTTGCTGGGCACGCTGGCGGGTGATCTTTATGCCTCTGCGCAAGAAAACGCCGCGCGGGAACTTGGCTGCACCGATGCGCTGACATATCTGGGGCATGCGGCTGTTTTATCTGTCGGGACGTTGTTTAAGGCGGCGCTGCTGCCGGGGATTTTGTTGGCGTTTCTTTATGGGCTTTATGCGTTTTGTTACGCGTTGCTGCGCCCCCATAATGCCCCGCCTATTGCTGTCACGCACAGCTCTGCCGGGCATGGGCGTGGTAAAAACCATGGCCTGATCTGGTATATCGGCGCGCCGGTTGCAATCATTGCATTGGCCATTGGCATGGGCAGCGCGAACATCGCTGGCAGCCAAAAAATCGTCGTGACATCAATCGCCGGTTTAGGTGAACAACCCGCGCTGCGCACCAATGTGTCTGAGCAATGCCAAGCCGCGATGATCGATAAACACGGTATCGAATTATGGGATAATTCCGTGGCAATGCGCGCTGCGATCAATGCGGATGGCGGCACCCTAAGCCAAGAGGACCGGGAGCGCACGCCCGAACAAATGGAAGAGGTCCGCCTTCAATTGGTGGCGGCCGCCGCCCCGGTTGGCACCGGGCTTTTGACATTGCTGGTTCTTGCGGCGTTGATCCTGACCACAACATTTGGCGTGGCACCGCTGGCTGACAAAAAGCCGTTGCTGATTGGCGCATTGGGAATTCTGGCATCTTTGCTGGTCGATATTCTGTTGCTCGGGCCAAGCGGATCACCCGGGCGAATGTTTTTGTTGCAAGGTATTCCTTTTGCGATGATCGGCTATGGCATTCGAAAATCGGGGCCTTTATTGGGGCAAAATGAGATTCTCAAGGTTGTTTTCCCGCCGCTGGTTCTGATCGTGGCTGTTCTTGGCTCGATCCTTGGCGGCATAACCAACCCGACACCTGCGGCGGCTTTGGGGGCTGCGGGGGCAATATTGCTGGCGGCCTATCGGCGGCTGGGGGACGAGCAGAAATCTGGTAAAGTTGTCATTTGGGCCAGTTTTGCCTTGATGATTATGCTGCTGATCGGGATCAACTTTGATCTGCGCACCGGCATTGATAGGGGCGCAACGCTGGGTTGGTCCAATGTTCAAAGCTGGGTCGCAATTTTGATCGCGCATGGCTCGTATTTGGTGGCAATGGCCGGGTTGCTTTACGGGTGTTTTGTTCTTTGGAGAACAACGGTTCTGACCTCTGTCGTGCGCGAAACCGCCAAAGTAACATCCATGGTATTTGCCATCCTGATCGGGTCACAAATGCTTAACCTTGTGATTATTTCGTTTGGTGGTGAGGAATACATCAAGGATTTCCTGAAATCCTTTGACAATGAAACCAAGGTTTTCCTGATCGTGATGCTGGTGTTGTTTTTCCTCGGGTTTGTGCTCGATTTTCTTGAGATTATTTACATTGTCATCCCTATTGTTGGCCCTGTGATTTATGGCGGCACCATGGATCCAAGCTGGGTAACCATCATGATCGCGGTTAATCTGCAAACCAGTTTCCTGACGCCACCTTTCGGATTTGCGCTGTTTTATCTGCGCGGGGTCGCGCCAAGCGGCGTCACGACGGGGCATATTTACCGGGGCGTAATACCTTTTGTGTTAATCCAAGTTGGCGGATTGGCATTGCTTTGGTGGTTCCCTTGGGTTGTAACAATTGTGCTAAATTTGTTGAGCTAACATTCGGGTAATATGGACAAAAAACTTCGGATATTTGTGTTGGGAAACAGCCATGTTGCCTGTATTAAACGCGGCTGGGACCAGATTTCGCATCTCTATGACCAGACAGAGCTGGTATTTTTCGCCAAACGCGGCGGGTATTGCCGTTTGGTAATTTTGAACGATGACAAATCTGCGTTTATCCCCAAAACAAATAGGGTGCGGCGGCAATTTGCGTTCACATCGCAAACCAGCGGCGATATTGTTTTTGACGATTATAATTTCGGGCTGGTCATTGGCCACACAGAGGCTCTGCGCCTGCCGGAAAACGCACATTTTTCAAATGCAGTCATCACCGCAATGGCGCAAAAATATAGTGCTGATAACCGTGCTGTCGGGTTGCTCAAAATTCTGTGCGCGGCAACAAAAATACCAATTTTTGTTGGTCATGAGCCATTGGTCGCGGGGTTTCAGCCCAGAATCAAGCTGGATTATCTGGCGGGTATAAAATTTCTGAACGCCAATGTTTTTCAGGATCTGCCTGCCACCATGCTAACGCAGCCCGATGAAACAATCGACGGTGCTTTTTCGACAAAAGCAGAATACTCGATCAACTCCAAAAAACTGCGCGAACCGGATTCCGAACAAAGTGAACTAGCGCATAGTGCAGAAGATCGTGGACATATGAACACAGCATATGGTTCGGCGTTTTTGCGTAAATTTCTGGGGGAAATCAACGCGGTGTGACTCAGCCTTTTGGCAGGTGAATCGCGGCGACTTGTTCGGGGATCGGGTCTGTGGCCCTGTCTGGTTCTGACATGTCTGCGTTCATATCCAAAGATCGCCATTTACCGGCCCGAAAAGTTTCAAGCGGTGAATAATTGGATTTATAGTCCATTTTCGGGCTGCCTTGCACCCAGTATCCCAAATAGACAAAAGGCAAACCGACTTTTTTTGCCATGTTTATATGGTCCAGAATCATAAAGCTGCCAACGCTGTTGCGTGTAAGTTCCGGGGCAAAAAAGGAATAGACCATCGATAATCCGTCTGACAGGCTGTCTGTCAGGCAAACGGCGACGACTTCGCCATCCTGTTTGTATTCGATCAACTGGGTGTTGATCGGTGATTCCTCAACCATTGCGGCAAATTCGTCGATCTCCATTCCGGCCATACCGCCATCTGCGTGGCGATTTTCAAGGTATTTTGTGAAAAGGGCAAAATGGTCTTCAGAAGCCCATGGCCGGATTACTGAGCGTTGCAGCCCGGAATTGCGGCGCATAATCCGTTTTTGGGATTTTGAGGGCTTAAACCCCATCACATCAACCCGTGCTGACTGGCAGGCGTTGCAATTTGAACAGGAAGGCCGGTAAATCACGTTTTGTGAACGCCGGAAACCTTGATGGGATAATATGTCGTTCAGCCCCAATGCTGAATTGATTTCAAGGGTGGTAAAAAGCTTGCGCTCCTCGCGGCCCTCAAGATAAGGGCAGGGCTGTGGCGCCGTCACATAAAATTGTGGTGAGATGGGAAGCGAGTGGCGCATTTGCTGGTTTGTCCTTTGATTGGCAGTAGCCTAACAAGGAAAACAGCAATTCGGCAAGTAGATGTTGTTAAATCGGGGGCGGCGAACCGCCCCTGATTGAATTTTAGGCAAAACTAGGCGAGCCGCCAAAATCGGTTGCGCCGCTGGTTCTGCTGGCGGCTGGCGTTGGTTCAACATCAGCAACCGGTTCAGCGTCAAAATCTTGTTTGGCGCGGTTGTCCATAAACTGGTCAAACTCGGCTTTGTCTTTTGCCGCGCGCAGGTTGTTCAAAAACCCGCTGAACGCTTCTTGTTCGTCTTGCAGACGTTTCAATGTTTCATTGCGATAGCTGTCAAAAGCCGTGTTGCCTGTTGAGGCGAATCCGCGGCGGTGGGGGCGGCGACAATGTTTTCCCATTCGATTTGTTCCAATCATATAAAAGAGGGTGAGCAGCCCGATGGGCCAAAAAAAGATGAATCCGGTTATCATCGCGCAGATCCAGGCAGCTTTGCCGTGTCCGTCTAGCCAATCTCGGATATTGGTGAGCCATTGCATGGGCGTCGACATGTTTTATGTTCCTTTCGAATGTAAATGTTTATTACATTAACATACTTAGGCGCTATCCGCGCAGGGTCAAGGGTAATGTAAATGTTTTTTACATTATTCCGAAATAATGCCTAAGCCGCGCAAATATATACCGGTGCCGCTTTCAAGCAGGTCTTCGGCAGAAAAGGGTGCGCGCCCTCCAGGGGAACCGCGCGCGAATAATTCCACCACGCCGTGGGACATGGCCCAAATATGATGGCTAACCATAATCGCGGGGGGGCGCTGCGCGGGGGGTAAATGGGCAATCAGCTTTTCAGCAGCAAGGGTTAGCACCGACATTGCGCGGGTTGAAACAGTGGTCAGGTCAGAATTGCCTGTCAGTGAAAGGCCCGATTCAAACATGGCGATATAATGGCCCGGATGACGCTTTGCAAAAGCAAGATAAGCGCGGCCAACCTTTGAAAAAGCGCTAAGCGCGGTTGGCTGGCCATTGTCATAAGCATGTTCCATGAGATCACCAAACAGGATGTAACCTTGTCGCGCTACCTCAGCAATCAGGTCTTCACGGCCTTTAAAATGCCGATAGGGCGCAGCGGCGGAAACCCCCGCTTGTCGCGCGGCCTCAGCCAATGTGAAACCTTGGGGGCCTTTATCCGTAATCAGGGCAAGCGTGGCCTCCACCAGCGCCTGTTTCAGGTTGCCATGGTGATATGATTTACGCTCTGGGCTTTGATCATTCATGGCCTAGACCTAAACGGCAAGACGCAAAGAAACAAGGCGATCAATTTTTTTCCAACCCCATTTGCGACGCTGCGCCGCAGATTTTCGGGTCAGGCAGTGCTGCGTTTTTCGACCTA
>CAZSSS010000056.1:0-8589 GCA_964609255.1 uncultured Rhodobacterales bacterium | reverse complement strand
ACGGGCGAACTTGATTTCCTGATCGTTGGCAATGCCAAATATCAGATGTCGCGCGGGTTTGGGTTTAATTTTTCGGTGTCGCAGCGGCTTGCGGGCAACATTGGTGATGGCGCGGCCCCCTCCGTAAGCCCCTTGCCCCATGTGCGCAGCGATGCAGCGCTTTATGATAACTCTGGCCCGGTCGTGACCCGGTTAACAGCCGACTATCTTTTCAAGGTTAATCCGTCAACTTATGGCCGCGTTTCCGCGGGTTATCTGGAACGGATGTTTGGCGGTGTCAGCGCTGAACTGTTGTGGAAACCCACCAATCAAAGCTGGGGCGCGGGGGTTGAGCTTGCCTATGTCAAGCAGCGGGCTTTTGGCAGTATGTTCGGGTTTCAGGATTACGAGACATTGACGGGCCATGCGTCGGTTTACTGGAATACCGGTTTCAAAGATCTGGAAGCACAAATTGATGTCGGGCGTTATCTGGCGGGTGACTGGGGGGCAACTTTCAGCCTGTCGAGACGCTTTACCAACGGATGGGAAGTTGCCGGATATATGACATTTACCGACGTAAGCTTTGCCGATTTTGGCCCCGGAAACTTTTCCAAGGGGTTGTCTTTGACTATTCCGTTTGACTGGACTTTGCCATTTGAGAGCCGCTCATCGGTTTCGGTTTCCTTGGCGGGTTATGGCAATGATGGCGGGTCTCGGGTGGGTATTTCCAACAGGTTATATCCGGTTATCCGGGGCAACTCCGTTACAGACCTTAACGAAAGCTGGGGGGCCTATTGGCAATGATGCGCGCCCTAAATATCGCGCTGATTGCGGTGCTTCTTACCGGATGTTCGTCGGGTGGCGGCACCAATCCGGTGCTGTCAGCGGTGTGGCAAAAAATCAAACCCGGAAGCCGGGCAGCCGCGCGCGAATTGCAAGCAGAGCAAGCCGCGCGAACCCCGATTGTTTTGACGTTTCAAAAAATCCAAGATACGGGGCTGGCGATTATTCGTGCGCGGGTTGGCGATGATACGCGCGGCGCTTTGCTTTATGCGCGCTCGCTGAACGATGACTATGTAACGTATGCGTCACAGCTTCAGCAAACGCTGACATTGCGGGGCAGCCTGATAACGGCAAGCCGCGCCATTGATACAGATTTACTGGCACTGCGCAGTGATGCGAACGATCCGGTTGCGGTTTTGACCAAGCCCGCTGACTGGCCCGCGCAGGTATCGCGGGATTATCATATCGCAGGGGATGGTCCCAGCGGCACGGTTTATTCTGTAACCTGCCAACTGACCGAGGGACCAGCGTTTGAGCTGGAATTACTGGACAAGGTATTTGACACCCAAATCATGCAGGATAAATGCAGTGGCGACGGGGTGAGCTTTACAAATATCCATTTGGTTCAAGCAAACGGCCAAATTTTACGTTCTGCGCAGTGGTTAGGGCCACAGCAAGGCACGATTGAGATCGACATTCTGGAACCGTTTACGACAGACTAAAAAGGGCCGCACAAGATGCGACCCTTAAAACAGTTTATTGAATAAATTCAATTGAATTTATAGGGCAGTTACTTCGGTTACCTCTTCTTCACCGCCTGTTAAGGCTAGAATAAGCACAGCGATAATTACCAGTGGTATCAACCATGAGCCAGAACCACCCATTGTTGTTGGCTCTTCAATCATGGTGACTTCGGGTGCAACATATGCCAAATTACCGGCCAGTGTTGCAGTTGCTGTGGCAATAATGATTGCCATCGATGTTATTAGTGTTTTCATTGTATATTCCCATTTTCAATTGTTATTAATCTAACAGCGATCAATAGTATCCATTAGTCGGTATGTTAACAAGGTTTTAATGCAGCGCAAAAATTCATATTTCGAAAGACCGGAATCAAAATAGCTGGCAAAAATAGTGCGGCGAGACCACCGCGTTTGGCCGCTCAAACCCCATATCACCTAAATCAGCAATACCTGAGTGCCAACTTTGGCGCGGCCAAACAGGTCTTCAATATCCTCATTATAAAGGCCAATACAGCCGTTTGAGGATTGCCGTCCGATTTTACGCGTGTCGTTGGTGCCGTGAATACGGTAATATTGCCAGCTTAGATACATCGCGTGGGTGCCAAGCGGATTTTCCGGTCCGGGGCCAACATATGGTGGTAAATCCGGGTCACGCCGAAGCATGTTCGGGGTTGGCCGCCATTCAGGCCCGACGATTTTTCGAATAATTGATGTTCGACCCCTGCGGGTTAACTGCTCGGTTAATGGCACGCTGGTCGGATAGATTGTGTATTCTTCGTCCTCGGACCAATAATGCAGCACGCGCCCCCCTGTATCGACCAGAATAACGCCATTGCGCAAATTATCGAAATGGCCACGCCAATTGCGGCTGACAAAGCTGCTGCTAAAAAACTCGGGCGCTGCGGGGTCGCTGCTAACCGCCTGAGATTTCGCAAGGTTTGGCACGAATAGGCCAGCGGCAAGCAAAGATTTGCCAAAGTCGCGGCGTGAAAACTTATTGTCCATCAAAAATATCCAAGAATCAAAAATCAACATGTATCATATGCAATCATCCGCCAAGGTGCAATTCACAACGGTGTCAGTTTCAATTTAGGTATTTGAATCCGGCACGATTTGGCGTTAAAGACTTTTGGACGGAATATTTTGGAGTTAGTTTATGGTTCGGATTACAGCCTTATTATTGGCCATTTCGCTTGGATTAGCGGGTTGTGTCACCACAACTGGCACGGTTGATAACCGGATAAATCCGCGTGACGCCCATGCGATTCGTTTGAACCAGATGGATTTGGTGAATACCATCCGCGCCGGGCGCGGTTTGCAGCCGGTCACGCTGTCTCCGCAGCTTACAGCCGCGGCACAAACCCATGCCCGAGACATGGCGGTGCAATTGCGGGCGTGGAATTTTGGTTCTGACCACTCCTCCCCGCAAACGCGTGCGGAACGTGCAGGGTTCACCGGATTGATAACCGGTGAAAATGTTGCTGAAACTTTTCTTGGCCCGGTTGAAATGTTCCAAAAATGGCTTGAGGATTCGCGCGCAAAGGCGGCGATGCTGCACCCGGATGCAACCCATATATCATTGGGCTGGTATCAGGAAACAAGTGGAAAACTTTGGTGGGTTCAGGTGATGGGGGCTCAATCATCCCAGTCGTTGATTATGGCTGAATCACAATAGGGGTGCCAAGGGGCACTTGCCGCCAAATTGTTTCAATCATATTGTTAGTCACGGCGATACAGCCCGCTGTCCAGTCATCGGGGCGACGGCCAAATCCGGGGCCGTTATGGCCGTGAATAAAAATATCACCGCCGGGATCCACACCTTTGGATGCAGCTGCCGCGCTATCGTTTGGGTCCGGATATGAAATGCCAAGGCTTAGGTGAAACCGGCTATTTGGGTTCTGGCGATCGATATAATAAACGCCTTCGGGTGTTTTTCCGTCACCGTCAAATTCCTTATGACCCAACGGTGCCCAGCCAAGCGCCATTGGAAAACGGCGAAAAGCTTGGCCATTTTTGTAAAGATAAAGCTGCCGTTTGCTTTTGAATACAACAACCATATCTGCCGTTTGATCGCGGCGCCCGGCCCGCAATGGTCCAGCGGTTATTGTAGCTGCGGCAATACCAAGTATTGCCCTGCGAGAGAGGGTCGTCATGTTAATATCCAAATTGCCTGCCTGACCTGTTTTTCGGCCTTATGGTTTCCCCATACCGCACAAAACAGCCCATGGAAAGGGATTATAGATCACGTTTATTTCAAAATAGTTTCTGGACCCATAATGGAATTAGGCAGATATGTCGAAATCGCCGGGATATATGTTACCATAATCAGGAACACAAACAGGATGGCAAGCCATGGCAAAGCCGCCCGCACAACTCGCATCATCGGCATATTTGCCACACCGGAGGTGACAAACAAATTCAGCCCTACGGGCGGTGTTATCATGCCGATTTCCATATTGACCACCATGATAATGCCAAGATGAATGGGGTCTATGCCCAGTTCAATCGCGATGGGAAATACCAGCGGGGCAACAATAACGATCAGGCCAGAGGGTTCCATAAACTGCCCGCCGATCAACAAAATAACATTGACGACCACCAGAAACATGATCGCGCCAAACCCCCATGACAGCATCGCACCGGCGATTTGCTGGGGGATTTGTTCCTCGGTTAACACATGTTTTAACAACAGGGCGTTGGCGATGATGAACATCAGGGTGATTGTCAGTTTCCCTGCCTCAAACAAGGTGTTGCGGGTATCTTTGTGAAACCATGCGGTGATCAGCGTGTGCGGGCGGGTCAGCAATGAGCGTGGCTTTTGCCCCTCTTTTGTGGCTAAGGGCCCCATGTCGCGGTAAACAAAACTGGCAATCAAAAAGGCGTAAATGGCGGCGACGGCAGCGGCCTCGGTTGGGGTGAACGCGCCGGGTTGCCAAACAATGCCCTCAGAGGGCCAATACCACGGATGGCCATAAATGCCGCCCATGATGATAACCATCAGAAACAAGCCCCAGAACGCATCACGACCAGCGCGAAAAACCTCTGTCCAGCCCAGCCATTCACCTTTGGGCAGGTTCTTGATGCGGGCAACCACATAGATGCCAAGCATCAGCATAAAACCCGCCATAATGCCGGGGATAACACCCGCCAAAAACATGCGGCCAACGGAAACGTCCGTGGCTGACGCATAAACCACCATGACAATCGAGGGCGGGATCAGAATGCCAAGCGTGCCGGAAACCGCGATAATGCCTGCGGCAAAATCTTTGGAATATCCAAGCTGATGCATGCCCGCAATCACGATGGACCCAATGGCAACCACCGTGGCAGGCGAGGAACCGGAAAGCGCTGCAAACATCATACAGGCCAACACGCCAGCAATGGCAAAACCACCGCGCAGATGGCCAACCAGTGCAATGGCAAAGCGGATAATCCTGCGCGCCACCCCGCCTGTGGACATAAAGCTGGAGGCCAGAATAAAAAACGGGATCGCCAAAAGCGTGGAATGCGCAAACATCGCCTGAAACATGGTTTGCCCGACCGAGGCCAGCGACGCATCCGAAAATAACAGTTGAAAAATAATAGAACTGAGGCCAAGCGAAATTGCAATCGGCACGCCGAGCAGCAATAGACCAATAACCATACCAAATAAAACGAGAATTTCCATGGTTTACGTCCCCAAAGCAGCGGCTTTTGCGCCGGCTTCTTTTACGTCGTCTTCGGCTTCGTGCGAAACAATCAGGGTTTCTCGTTTGCCAGAATAAAGGTGAATGAACGCTTGAATAAGACGGAACAGCAACAACGCAAACCCCGCCGGAAGGATGAAATAGGGGATAAAACGCGGCAACTTATTATATGGTGGATCACCGTCGATCAGCATTACCGGCTCAATAAAACGTAGCCAATCGGGCATTGGCAACCCGTCCATCGGATAATAACCGCGATAATTGGTGATTTTCATGTCTTGAAACCCGGTGGGAAACCACTGCCCCGTGGTCGCGGGAAGGTTGGCAAAATTGGCATAAAAGTCATAGCCGCCTTTAACCAGAAGCAACGCATAGATGATTGAAATAGCTGTGGCCAGCAGCGCCAACCGGCGGCGGCCTTTGGCTTTGAACAGGTTAATCACGCTGTCCACCCCCAGATGGGCGGTGATTTTCACGCAATACGCGATGCCAAAAAGGACAAGCCATGCGAACAGCACGCTGGTGGCCTCCAACCCCCAGATCAAGCTGTTGTTAAATCCGTATCGCAGCACAACATTGATAAACGTAATCAATGTCATGGCGCCCAGAATAAGCGCGATAAATGTTTCTTCCAGCTTATCGGTGTAACGCCCGATGCCGGAGCCAGAATGTTTCAATGACATAAAATTCCCCCGCTGAAAGAAATCCGGCCCCTGCGATACAGGGGCCGGAGAGCATTTTATTGGCTGGCGTTAATCGCCTGCGCTGCGGCAATATTTTCCGCGCCAACATCGCCTTCAAACTGTGCCCAAACCGGCATCATTGCATCAACCCATGCTTGACGTTGTTCCGCCGTCAGGGTGCGCACAACCCCGCCCGCATCGATCACGGACTGTTTTGCAGCCTCGTTGACCGCGAATGCTTCGGCGTTGCGCGTTACGGTTACTTCTTCCAGAATGGTCAGGAACTGGTCACGCACCGCTGGTTCCAAGCCGTCCAGCCATTCAGTTGAGGTCACAACAAGATAATCAATGATGCCGTGGTTGGTTTCGGTTGTGCCGTCCTGAACCTCAAAGAATTTCTTGCCATAGATGTTTGACCAGGTGTTTTCCTGCCCGTCCACAACGCCGGTTTGCAGCGCGCCATACACTTCGGCAAATGCCATAGGTTGCGGGGATGCACCCAGCGCTTCCATTTGGGCCACCAGCACATCGGATGTTTGCACGCGGAATTTCAGGCCCGATGCGTCTGACGGGTCAATAAGCGGCACGTTGGCGGAAAAGTTTTTCATGCCGTTATGCCAGAATTCAAGCCCCATCAACCCACGGCGCGCCATGGATGCTTTCATTGCGTCACCAGTTTCGGAGTTTTGAAATTCATCCACGGCGGCCATGTTGGTGAACATGAACGGTAAGTCAAAAATGCGGAATTGAAGCGTGAACGCTTCGAATTTTGACAGGCTTGGTGCCGCCAATTGAACATCGCCCTGAAGCATGGCCTCAAGAACCTGATTGTCATTATAAAGCGTGGAGTTGGGGAAAACCTCCATACAGGCTATACCGTTCATCTCGGTGTTCACACGTTCCGCCAACAAGGTGGCAGCGATGCCTTTCGGGTGGCGGTCGGTGTTGGTTACATGGGCAAATTTGATGACAATCTCGCCGGCGTCACAGGCTTCTTGTGCAAATGCGGTATGTGTCGAAAACGTGGTTGCGGCCAGCACGGCGGCCATTGTTAATAATCGCATGATGTTCCTCCCAGAACGTTGGATGGCCGCAGAAACTGCAGCGCTGACCGTATTGAACCATGGATTCGGGGAATAAAAAGAAAAAAGATGCAGTTTCAGAAGCAGAAGAAATAACGCTTTGTTTACCTAAGGTTAATTGTCTTAAAAGGTTTTTGGGCAAGTAGAAACTGTGTGAAAAGCCGCACAGTTCTATTGTTACGCTTTGGTTATTCAGCACATTATCGAAATTTGGCGGGGTCAATATGCAGGCGTTTCATTTTGTCATACAGGGTTTTGCGTGGAATTTTAAGCACGTCACAAACCTGCGTCACTCGGCCGGAAAACTGGCCCAAGGCCTGTTCAATCAGTTGAGTTTCAACTTTTTCCAGAATGTCAGCCAGCCCGGCATTTTCAAATCCGGCTGCTGTGATCAACTGCACGACTGTTCGCGCGGTTTCTTTTTGGGAAAGCTGGGCCTTAAGGCGGCGATTGTCCATAATTGTCATGCGGAATTTGCAGGCATGGTTCATGACCTCTGCCAATCGTTTGCCCGATACAGGTTTTTCCAAAAAGTTGAGCGCGCCATTTTCCATGGCCGCCACTGCCTTTGGAATGTCGCCCTCTCCGGTTAGTAAAACCACCGGAATATCCGGGTCAATTTGTTTGCAGCGCGCCAATAAGGCAAACCCGTCTTTGCCGGGCATCCGAACATCGCTTAGCACGGCACCCGCAAAATCCGGCGAAATATGGTCGGTGGCCTCAATAAATGATCCGGCCAATTGCACGGTGAACCCCTTTAATTCCAAGGATTGGCCAATTGCCTCGCGCACCGATTTATCATCGTCGACAAAAATGATTTGCATCGTCAACTGAGTGGTTCCTTTTGGTTCGCAGGGTCAAGCGTAACTGTAAACACCGCACCACCTTGGGGGTGGTTCTTCCCAGAAATCTGGCCGCCAAAACTTTGCACTATTCCATAAGAAATAGACAAGCCCAAACCCATTCCTTGCGGGTGTCCAATGCTTTTGGTTGTGTAAAACGGGTCAAATATCTTCTCAGGCGTTTCCAGCCCCGGGCCGTTATCATGCACAACAAGCGACACGGTGTTGTTGATCACCTCAGCATATATTTTTATGGTTTTATCGGGGGTTTGCTCCATCGCGTCGATGGCGTTGGATAACAGGTTAAGCAAAACCTGCTGCAAGCGAACAGGCCCGCCACGGACATAAATATCGGTTTTTGGGTTTACCCAGTTAACCGTGACATTGGCCGTTATTATTGAGGCGCGCGCAATTTCCAGAGTGTCTTCAACCACTTGGTTCAGGCAAACATCTGAAACGGCCTCACCTTCCTTGCGGGCAAAACTGCGCAAGTTTTGAATTATCCGGGCCATACGCGCGGTTAATTCCGCAATACGGCCCAGATTATTTTTGGTTTGGTCGATTTCTCCACGCTCAAGAAATATACTGGCATTTTCTGAAAAAGACCGGATTGCCGAAAGAGGCTGGTTCAGTTCATGGCTGATACCCGCCGACATTTCCCCAAGCGCGGTAAGTTTGCCAGCCTGCACCAGATCGTCCTGCGCTTGTCGCAGCGAGACGTTGGCATCGGTCAATTGTTTGGTTCTTTTCTGAACGCTGCCTTCCAATTTGGCGTTGGCTTCGTCCCTTAT
>CAZSSS010000055.1:4738-8624 GCA_964609255.1 uncultured Rhodobacterales bacterium | reverse complement strand
TCGCCATGAATTGCCCCGGATTTTACCGCAGTGTTAACCCGATCATAACTGGCATCAACAATGTGATTGTGCCCCAACGCCACCACCGGCGCATTTTCGCATCGCCCCATGCATGGCGCGCGGATAACCCGCAATTCAGCCGCAGAAAACCGCGTGGCAAGTTCTTTTAACAAGGCTTCGGAGCCCGCCAATTCACAGCTAAGCGAATCGCAGACCCGCACTGTCAAAGCAGGTGGTGCGGTTTCGCCCTCACGCACAACATCAAAATGGGCATAAAAACTGGCGACTTCAAAAACTTCGGCTTGCGAAAGTTTCATTTCCTCGGCAAGCGCGCGTAAATGCGCGGCTGACAGATGGCCGTATTTATCTTGCACAAGATGCAGGAATTCTATCAGTAAATCGTGGCGGCGTGGCTTATCACCCAGAATTGCAAGGATTTCCACCAGCGCAGCATCGTCAAGCTGCCGCCCTTTGGGGGTGCGCCGCCCTTTACCTTTGCCTGATTTCCACACGCCTTTTTGTCGTTCCGCTGCCATTTTTATGCCTTTGATGGATTTTCTAACAACATACGGCAAAGAATTGCCAAATAAACGCCTAAATGCGACTTTAACAAAAGGTGATACGCAATTCCTTGCATATTTGCGCCAATCTTGGTGAAATAGCACAATCAACCAGAGGCCGATTCCATGCGTAACATTTTAGTTTTCATATTTTTTGCGGCATTTGCAAACACGGCGGCGGCCCAGTCGTCAGATTTACCGCTCATGGAAAAGCTCCGTGCGGGAACGGTAATGGATGTCGATGCATTCAGGGCGCTGACCGATGGCAACACCATTACCTATAATAACGGAACCCAAGATATTTACCGCGAATATTATCGCCCGAACACAAACCGTATCGTGATTGAATGGTCCAGAAACCGCGACCCAAGCCAACTGATTTGCGATACCGGAACATGGTATGAAGATCAGGGGCTTATCTGCTTTGACTGGCAGGCATCGAACACCGTTTGTGCGCTTTGGGTGGATTATAACGGAGAGTATATTTCCGCCATAGAGGACATAAACGGGCAAATGACCGGCAATATTGAGGTGATCTCAACAATCACCTCAACACCGCTTTATTGCGAAACTGGCATGGTATCGCTGCCCGATATTTCACCAGAGCTGCCAGCAGGATGACGCGGTTTTTTGCCTTTTTGTTGGTGATATTCCCGGTTGGGGTGATGGCGCAATCCCTAAGGGAACGCGTTGAGGCAGGAACCCATATCAGCCAGACGGAATGGTATGATCTGACCATCGGCAAGACCGTAATTTATCAAAGTTTTGGCCTTGAAAGTGGCCGCGAATATTACCCGCCAAGTGGTAACACGATTTTCTATCAAACCATTGTTGGAACATGTATGGAAGGCACTTATTCCTATGACGCCCCCAGCTTTTGCTTTCAGTGGCAGGGAAATGACCTTGCATGTTTTGACCAGAAATGGGTTGAAAACGAAATCTATATTATCTCAAAGCAAAACGGCGGCATCCATTTTGTTGCCGACATAATCGAAGCACCGTTTCGCTGTGCGCCCGCCTTGCTGAGCGCGCTTGACCCTCTCATCGCAATTGGAGATTAGCCATGAATATCAAATATTTGATCGTATTAGCAGCGTTATCCAGCCCGGTATTTGCGCAAGAACCCGTGCCCGCGGCCGAATTTGATAACTACAGTGTTGGCACGACATTATACTTCACCAAAGACGGTATGTTTTATGGGTCGGAGCAATTTCTAGAGGATCGAAAATCGGTTTGGCGGGCTGAGGATGGCAGCTGCGTTAATGGAAGCTGGGTAGAGATCGAGGGCGGCATTTGTTTCACTTATGATGGCAGATCGAATTCCCATTGCTGGGCGCTCACCCGTGAAGACGGGAAAATCACAATTGAAAGCATGTTTGCAACACCGACGCAGCCCTCAACCATGCTGGAGGTCAGCGGCCAAGACACCGTTCCAATTATTTGCACAGGCCCATCGGTTGGTGCCTAAAACAGGGAGCCTTGTGTTTTCTGGGGATTTGGCTTGGCTTTTGGCTTGGGTTTGGACCCGGCAGCCATTTTTCCATCGGCAAATTCAATTTCCAGCCGGGTTGCTTTTTGCGCGGCAGATTTGGTGGTGATGACAATATCATCATCCCACACAACAGCATAACCGCGCCTTAGCGTATTGGTATAGCCAAGCGTTTGGCGCATCCGTTCCAGCGCGCCAAGCGCCGTTCGCCAATCGGCCAATTGCCGCATTACCGCCGTCTGAAAACCAACCGATAAACGCAAAAGATCTTGTTGCTTTTGTTTTAGATCACGGGTCAGGGCGGCAATCCTAAGGGGGTGCCCCGACAGGGCCAGCTTTTTCTGGCCAACCAATGCGGTCAGCGCGCGCGGCAAACGTATTGCAAAACCGTCAAGACGTTGCGCGCGCTCTGCCAATATCGCGTCGGGCCGGGGCATTGCGCGCGACAGGTCCCGCAGCCTCTGACCGCTGGTTTCCAGCATACGCACCAACGACTGGCGACGGCGGGCCTCAAGGCTGGCAACGCTTGCCACCAGTTCCGCGCGCACAGGCACCGCCATTTCAGCGGCAGCCGTCGGTGTTGGCGCCCGACGGTCACTGGCAAAATCGATCAGGGTTGTATCGGTTTCATGCCCCACCGCAGAAATAACCGGAATGCTGCTGTTGGCAACAGCCCGCACAACGATTTCTTCGTTAAATCCCCAAAGATCTTCCAGCGATCCCCCGCCCCGCGCCACGATCAGCAAATCAGGTCTGGGCAACGCCCCGCCAACCGTCAGATTGTTAAATCCAACAACAGCAGCCGCAACCTCAGCGGCGCATTTGGGGCCTTGAACTGTAACCGGCCAAATCAGGGTTTTGCGCGGAAACCGGTCACGCAACCGATGCAGAATATCTTTGATCACCGCGCCAGAGGGCGATGTTATAACCCCGATAATTTCCGGCAAGAAAGGTATTTCTTGTTTGCGTTCCGCCGCAAAAAGCCCCTCAGCACTCAGTGCTGCTTTGCGTTTTTCCAGCATCGCCATAAGCGCACCAACCCCGGCGGGTTCCAGGCTTTCGATCACCAATTGATACCGGCTTTGCCCGGGAAATGTGGTCAGCCGCCCGGTGGCGATCACCTCCATGCCCTCCTCGGGCTGATGCGCCAGCCGGCTGGCAACACCTTTCCAGACAATGCTGGCCAGCACGGCGCGGTCGTCCTTTAGGTCCAGATACAAATGCCCCGATGCGGGCCGCGAAACCCGCCCAACCTCGGCGCGCACCCGCACATGGCCAAATTCGCCCTCCACCACGCGTTTTATCGCGCCGGATAATTCCGAAACCGTAAATTCAGGGGCGTTGCCGCCATCATCGTCATCAAATAATTCTGACATTTCTACCGCCTTGCATCATCACCCCCGCAACATTAGAACGGCCACAACAAAAACCCAATAGGCGAAGCGCAATGAACATCCTTATTCTTGGCTCTGGCGGACGCGAACATGCGCTGGCATGGGCGATCAAACAAAACCCCAAATGTGATGCGCTTATCTGCGCGCCGGGCAATGCGGGCATGGCCGAAATAGCCATTTGTCTGCCGCTGGATATCATGGACGGTGCCGCTGTTGTGGCGTTTGCACAACAACATAAAATTGATTTTGTGGTTATCGGCCCGGAGGCCCCCCTGGCGGCAGGCGTTGCCGATGCGGTGCGCGGCGCACGCATTCTTTGTTTTGGCCCCAATGCCAACGCCGCGCAATTGGAGGCCTCAAAACACTTCACCAAAGAAATATGTGATGCCTGCAACGCCCCCACCGCCGCTTATGCTCATTTTAATGATGCCCCATCTGCGCGC
>CAZSSS010000055.1:0-4728 GCA_964609255.1 uncultured Rhodobacterales bacterium | reverse complement strand
GTGCAAAAACAAGGCACGCCAATTGTGATCAAGGCTGATGGTCTGGCCGCTGGCAAAGGCGTGACCATAGCCATGACCCTGCCCGAAGCCCTATCCGCCATCGATAATATGTTTGACGGCCAATTCGGGGCCACTACGGTCGTCATTGAGGAATTCATGCAGGGCGAGGAAGCCAGTCTTTTCATTTTATCTGACGGCAAAACCATCCTGCCCATCGGCACAGCCCAAGACCACAAACGCGCCTTTGACGGCGACAAAGGCCCCAATACCGGTGGCATGGGGGCATATTCGCCCGCGCCCATTATGAATGATCAAGTCATGCAAAAAGCGCTGGATGAAATTATCCAGCCAACCATTGACGAAATGGCACGGCGCGGCACACCGTTCACCGGCGTGCTTTATGCGGGGTTCATGATCAAAGACGGCCAGCCAAGGCTGGTGGAATATAACGTGCGCTTTGGCGATCCCGAGACCCAGGTTCTGTGCATGCGACTTGGCGCGCAGATGCTTGATGCCCTGCTCGCATGTGCCAAGGGCCAGCTGGATCAAACACAGATCAACTGGGCTGATGATCATGCAATTTGCATCGTCATGGCCGCAAACGGTTATCCCGGCACCTATGAAAAAGGCAGCGAAATTCGCGGCCTCGATGCGGCCGATAACGACCCCAAAGCCCAGATTTTCCATGCAGGAACCAGATTGATTGATGGCAAAACCACCGCCAATGGGGGCCGAGTTCTGAATATCACCGCGCGCGGAGACACACTGGCCGAAGCACATAAACGTGCTTACCACTTGATCGAAAAAATTGACTGGCCGCAGGGGTTTTACCGCAAAGACATCGGTTGGCGCGCGCTTTAGTTACAGTTTAACACCCGTTGAAAACTGCGCGGTCCGTCATATGTTGCGATAACGGTGCTGACCGCAAAACCGCTGACAATCCGTGTTGCCACTATGTTGCGCCAAACACTGTCTGCGGTAATAACTTCTGCACCCAAACCGCAATCACGCACACCACCAGAGATAAAATCCTCACCGAATCTGTGATTGGTCAGACCCGAATGCTGACCGATTTGCACCAACCGGCCCCGCTGCATTGTCCAAATTCGCAAGGTTTTTCCCAGACGCGGCGTTTCGACATAAGCAATGTCCAACTGCCCATCGCCATCCAGATCAGCAATGCCCGCCGGTGCCAACCAGCGCTGGGGCATCCCGATATTGGCGGTTGCGGCTATGCGGCCCTCAATACCATAAACCGCCAGTTGCGCCCCGAGTTCAATATCGGTTTCGACCACCACGACTTCGGGGTATCCATCGCCATCCAGATCAGCCAAACGTGGTTCCAGATCCTCAAACACGCGCCTGTCAGGCAGCGTGATCCGAACCGTTTTTTCGTCATAAACCAAGCACCGATAACAATTATCGATTGTAAGAACAAGCGCGCCATATTCGGTGTCACGACCAAAAATACCATGTTGATACCGTGTGGTCGGGTCCGAATAGTGCGCCGCAATTATCACGGGTTGACCAGCGTCGGGTGCAGCCTGCGCCCAAACAAACCCGGGGAATATCAACAATATAAGCCCAAAAAGCCGCATCAGATTTGTTTTTCCGGCATCCGCACGATTAACCCGTCCAGCGCATCCGTGACCTTGACCTGACAGGTCAGTCTGGATGTTGCGGCGTTTGGTTCATACGCAAAATCAAGCATGTCTTCCTCCATCTCGTCTTTTTGCGGAATCTTGTCCACCCAGCTTTCATCAACATAGACATGGCAGGTTGAGCATGCACATGCCCCGCCACAATCTGCCTCTATGCCTTCAATATTATTGTCTCGCGCGCCTTCCATGACGGTCAAGCCGTTGGCGACCTCTACGATATGTTCGGTGCCGTTATGTTCAATATAGGTTATTTTCGCCATTATTCCCTCATTCGTCAGCATTTACCCGTTAGATAAGGGGTAATTGCCTTGCTTTCCAGTCAGATAAATCATTATTGTTCGATTACGTTGATTTGCCATAAAATTGACGCAAAATCACCTTTAATTTGCCTCTAATTTGTCGCTAATTTATCTATATTTTTCTTATAGTTATACGTTAACCATGGGCTAACATTTGTATAGATTTTTAATGGAACTTTCGACAAATTAGGAAACATCAAATCGGAGGGTTCAAAATGACACGTATTACCATCACTGCCGCAGATACCGGATTTTTTACAAACTCGCCTATTGGCACAGAACTGGCCCCGAACGTATTTTTGAAAACGGGCGTCAATGCAAATGGCACCGTGTTGAGCTTTGACGGATTTGACTGGACATCCAAAGAAAGCCTGCGTTATGCGCAGCAAGATATTTTTGTAACCGCCGCGATGGCACCGGAATTGTCGGCAAAACTGGGTCAAACAGAGATAGTATCAGTAACGAGTATCAATTATTGCCGCTCGATCGACGGTATAATGACAGTCATCGGCACGCTGGACCTTCCAGATGTGCTTGAGGTTTCCGCAACTTTTCAATCCTATGGTATTGATGATATCGGTGCCTGGCATTTGGATCTGGGCGTAGCCTTGGAAGATATGTTGCAAAATCAGGGCTTTGATTTTATCGGCGGTGCCGGTGACGATTATTTCAGCCCTCACGCTGACATGCTGCCGTTTCGTGGCGTTGCGCGCATCAATGGTGGCGCCGGCAATGACCACCTGACAGGAACATTGGGCACCGACCGGATAAAAGGCGGCAGCGGCGATGACGTGATTTATGACCCGGACGGGACCAATAAAATCCGTGGTGGCTTTGGCGACGACATTATCGAGGTCGGCGACGGCTCTGACGGCAGTTTGCTGCACGGAGGGTCGGGTAATGACACATTGATTTCAGGTCGCGGAAGCGACACCCTTAAAGGCGGGGCGGGCAGCGACAGCCTGACGGGCGGATACGGCGACGATACGCTTATGGGCAATGGCGGGCGCGACACGCTTAACGGCGGCAAAGGTAACGACATCATCAATGGCGGACGTGGTTCGGATATTATGACCGGCGGTGAGGGAAACGATGTTTTTGTTTTCAACGCTGTTCAGCGTGGCCGCGATACAATCACCGATTTCGAAAACGGTGTGGACAGCTTTGAATTTTCGGGGCTTAACGGGTTTGCAGATTTGGACATCAGCCAGCATGGCAGCGATGTCTGGATTGAACATGACGTTAACAATAGCCGGATTATCATTGAAAACACCGATATTACGTTGATTGATGCCTCTGATTTCACTTTTATCTAAAATTTTAGGAAATTTCGGGTAAAAGGTTGTTAAAAAGAATATGTAATTTGCGGTGATTTGGTCACAGAATGCCAAAGCTGCAAAACTAGTATTCATCAGAAGGCGAAGCACCCATGGCAGATTATGATCAAATTCCTGAGCAGGCGTTGATTTGGCACGAGGCCGGAAAAAATGTAGCCTTGGCAACAGTTGTCAACACATGGGGGTCAGCACCGCGCCCGGTTGGTGCGCAAATGGTGATCAGCGGCGATATGGATATTGCCGGCTCTGTCTCGGGGGGGTGCGTGGAGGGCGCTGTCATAGAGGAAGCACTGGCAACCCTGCATGACGGCCAGCCACGCATCATTAAATACGGCGTTAGCGACGAAGATGCCTTTGCGGTTGGCATGGCCTGCGGCGGTGAAATTGATATTCTGGTAGAACCGGTGGACATCGGCAAAGGCATACCCGCAGCGACATTGCGTGAATTGGTCGGGCGGCGCGCCGCAAGAAAACCAACCGCGTATTTAGTTAATACCGCAACATGGCAACGCCGTATTGCCGGGCCGGATTTCGATCCTCATTCACTAAGTGATCGATTTTTCAATGACAATTCAGGTTTCGACGGTAAATGGTTTATCAATATCCATAACCCGCCGTTACGGTTGATTGTTGTTGGAGCAGTCCATATTGCCCAACCATTATTGCAGATGGCGGCGCTGGCTGGATATGACACAACATTAATCGACCCACGCGACGCGTTTGCCAGCAAATCGAGATTCCCCGGAAAACACATAATTCTGGATTGGCCCGACACTGCCTTGAAAAACCAGCAGCTGGACAGCCGCGTTGCCGTTGTAACATTAACACATGACCCCAAACTGGACGACCCAGCCATCAAAGTTGCCTTGGCATCTGATATTTTTTATCTTGGCTGTCTGGGGTCAAAACGAACCCATAATAAACGCGTTACAAGGTTGCATGACGCGGGGTTCAGCACGGCAGAAATCAACCAAATTCATGCACCCGTGGGCGCAGATATTGGCGCAAAAACGCCCGCAGAAATCGCTGTTGCAATTATGGCAGAAATAACCGAACGCCTGCGCCGCCCTGAAACGCGGCCAAAAAAACCAGATATTCCAACCGGTAATACGGAAATTATATTACTTGCGGCTGGCGCATCCAAACGCATGCAGGGCACCGACAAGTTGATGGAACAGGTCCACGCCATGCCTCTGTTGCGACATTGCGCAACAACGGCGCTTGGGTCATTGGCAAAAAAGGTGCATGTTATTGTCCAGCCGGGCAACACTATGCGTTCTGATGCACTAAGTGACTTGGACCTCAACATTATAAACTCGCCCGATTGGCAAGAAGGCATGGCGGCGTCAATCCGTGCGGGCATGGCAGCCCTATCAGCAGATTGCGATGCTGTGATAATTGCATTGGCAGATATGCCCGACATTTCCACCG
>CAZSSS010000054.1:0-8686 GCA_964609255.1 uncultured Rhodobacterales bacterium | reverse complement strand
CCGGATCGCGGATCGCGATGTTGAACTGGCCAAGCTGAAAGACATGGCAATACTAAGCCATGAACTGGGCCTGGAGGTGCATGTCGGCCACGGCATCACCTTTGATACAGTCAAACCCATTGCTGAACTGCCAGAGATTATGGAACTGAATATCGGCCATTTCCTGATCGGAGAAGCAATATTTTCCGGACTTGATTCCGCCATTCGGCGCATGCGTAACCTGATGGATGAAGCACGGCGCAACGTATCAGGGCAGACAGTCGCGTGATTATCGGCATAGGTTCGGATATTGCAAGTATAGAACGTATTTCTGCCACTTTGGAGCGGTTTGGTGATCGTTTTGTGCAACGTGTGTTTTCAGAAACCGAACAAAAAACCGCCGAAAGACGAAAATTGAGAGCCGAAACCTATGCCAAAAGATGGGCCGCCAAAGAAGCCTGCTCCAAGGCTTTGGGAACCGGATTGCGCATGGGGGTCGCTTGGGGCGAAATGACTGTGCAAAACCTTAAATCCGGGCAGCCCACCATGCATGTAACCGGCGGTGCCGCGCGGCGGCTGGCAAAGATGACACCCAAAGGCCATACCAGCCATATCCACGTAACTTTGACGGATGATCACCCTTGGGCACAAGCATTTGTGGTGATTGAGGCCCTGCCGATTGTGCAACCAACCTTGACTTGACACCCCAACCACGCCACATAACACCCCAACCGGAACAACCTGAAAAAAAATAGAGTATAACCATGAAAACAAAGAAAAAAGATGGACCTATTATCGAAACCGTCAAGACAATAGTTTACGCATTGCTGATTGCCGGCGTAATCCGCAGCTTGTTGTTTCAACCGTTCTGGATCCCCTCGGCTTCAATGAAATCAACCTTGCTGATCGGCGATTTTCTTTTTGTTAACAAATTCGCTTATGGCTATTCCTATGCATCATGCCCAACCATTTTTGGCGTTGATTTTTGCGGATTTGCCAAAGGGCATGACCAACGTTTGTTTGGTTCAGACCCTGAGCGCGGCGACGTGGTTGTATTCAAACACCCGGTTCACGGCGTCGATTATATCAAACGGGTTGTTGGCATGCCGGGCGATCGAATTCAGGTTACCGACGGTGTTTTGCACATAAATGGCGTGGCGCTGGAAACAGTTCCCGACGGCTTGTTTACAGAAATAAACGCCGCACAAGGGCCGCAAAAAAGCCGCCCCGCCTGTGCCAATGCGGCACAAATTGACGGCATATGTGAAAAAGAGCGCCTGACAGAAACCATGCCAAACGGCGTAAGTTATTCCATTTTGAACATCCGCGATACCAACGCTGACAACACTCGCGAATATGTTGTGCCCGAGGGGCATTTCTTTTTTATGGGCGACAATCGCGACAATTCTGTCGACAGCCGCTTTTCACAACAAGGGCAACAAGTAGGCGTTGGTATGGTGCCGCGCGAAAACATTATCGGTCGGGCTGATCGCATCATGTTCTCCTCTGCTGGGTCGTCGATATTGGCGTTTTGGACATGGCGCAGCGACCGATATTTTAAGGCAATAAATTGACCCTGACGCAAGCAGCAGCAGATCTGGCGGGCCGCCTTGAGCACGAATTTTCCCGACCGGAATTGTTGAACCTGGCCCTGACCCACTCGTCGATGACAACCACAAAAAGCTTTGACAACCAAAGAATGGAATTTTTGGGTGACCGTATTTTGGGCTTGGTCATAGCCGAAGCCCTGTATCATGGCGACGTCAACGCATCTGAGGGAAAACTGGCCCCATGGCTTAACGCGTTGGTGCGCAAAGAAACCTGCGCAGAAGTGGCATTGGCATTGGATGTCGGGGCTGCATTGCGCATGGGGCGATCAGAAATACAATCAGGCGGGCGGCGCAAAACCGCCCTGCTTGGCGATGCAATGGAGGCAATCATTGCCGCAATCTATCTTGATGCAGGGTATGACGCGGCGCGTTTGGCGGTGCTACGATTTTGGGGCGAGCGAATTTCAAATGCGGAAAGCCGCGCCTTTGATCCAAAATCAGCGCTTCAGGAATGGGCGCAAGGGCGCGGGTTGCAACCCCCTGAATATATTGAAGTTTCCCGAACCGGCCCCGATCATAACCCCGCTTTCGTAATCGAGGCACGGCTGTCAACGGGCGCAACCGCGCGGGCGGAATCACGTTCAAAAAAGGCGGCTCAGGTGCTTGCTGCGCAGGAATTATTGAACCAGTTGGAGACCAAAAAATGACCGAGACATCATGCGGTTTTGTTGCCCTGATCGGTGAACCAAATGCAGGGAAATCAACGCTTTTGAACAAAATGGTCGGGGCAAAAGTTTCAATCGTGACCCATAAGGTGCAAACCACGCGCAGCCGCATTCGCGGCATCGCCATTGAGGGCAGCACCCAGTTGGTTTTCGTCGACACACCCGGGTTGTTTCGCCCCAAACGCCGTCTGGACCGCGCGATGGTTTCCGCCGCATGGAGCGGCGCATCAGACGCGGATGTTGTGGTATTTCTGGTTGAGGCTCATCGCGGTATAACCGAAGGTGTTGCGGCAATTATCGATGGATTTGCGGAACATGTTAGGCAGGGCTGTAAAATTGCTTTAGCGTTAAACAAGATTGATCGCGTCAAGGCGGACACGTTGTTAAAGCTGTCATCAGAACTGAATTCCCGCTATGGATTTGCCGCAACCTTCATGATTTCCGCTGAAAAAGGCCATGGGGTCAAGGATCTGCGAAAATGGCTGGCGGGGCAGTTGCGGCCCGGCCCGTGGCTTTACCCTGAGGACCAGATTGCGGATGTGCCGCTTCGGATGATTGCGGCAGAAATCACGCGTGAAAAACTGACGTTGCGTCTGCATCAGGAATTGCCATACCAGTTGACAGTTGAAACCGACAGTTGGCAGGAACGCAAAGACGGGTCGGTGCGGGTTGACCAATATATCTATGTGGCGCGCGACGGCCATAAGGGCATAATTTTGGGGCCAAAAGGCGAAACAATTAAATCGGTATCAATGGCCGCACGACAAGAAATGAGCGAATTTCTGGGCCAGAAAGTGCATTTGTTTTTGCAAATAAAAGTGCGGCCAAACTGGCTAGAAGAACCCGAACGCTATTCCGAGATGGGGCTGAATTTCAAAGACGGCGCGCCTTAAGCTGATGGAAGATAAGCTTAAAACAGGGTTTTGGGTCGCGGCATATTTACGACGATTGCAGCTGAATGATATTCCGGTTTTTGTCACCCGTCGGGGTGATGAAAACGCAGGCGCGGTGCTGATAAAATCCAATACTCTTGATGGTAATGCCCAAGTTTACCACCGGAGTTTTGATCAATCCGGCGCACATGCCTGGATGGTTCTGGCGGATGGGCCCGAAGCAGAAGTTGACCAAAGCATCACGCGCCAATGCAGTTTTGACCCGGATATCTGGGTTCTGGAGGTTGAGGATAAAACCGGCAGAACCCTGCTCGACGAACCGGGCCTTAACGGTTAGTCTGGGACAATGGACTGGACAGACCAAGGGACGCTTTTGTCGGTGCGAAAACACGGCGAAGGGTCAGCGATCATAGAGGTATTCACCGAGAATCACGGTCGCCATGCCGGCGTTGTGCGCGGTGGTGGGTCGCGAAAAATGGCGGCACTGTTGCAGCCAGGCGGCCAGCTTTCGGTTGCGTGGCGAGCACGTCTGGTGGATCACATCGGATCGTTTAGCGTTGAACTAATACGATCTCGAACCACCAATATCATGTCGGGTCGCGCGCAAATAGCCGCCTTTGGCGCGCTGAGTTCCATCATTATTACCTGCTTGCCCGAGCGTGAACCGCAAGGGCGGTTATATGCCATGACCGCGCTGCTGCTGGACAAGATTTCAACAGATTTGCCTTGGTTGGGTGCCTATGTGCGCTGGGAAATGGCTGTGCTGAATGAACTGGGTTTTGGTCTCGATTTAGGCAGTTGCGCGGCCACGGGGACCACCGATGAATTGGCTTTTGTCTCCCCCAAATCCGCGCGGGCAGTTAGCCGAGCCGGTGCGGCTGGTTGGGAAGATAAGTTGTTGAAATTACCGCAGTTTTTAGTAAATCCGTCAATTGATCCGGCCACGCGAGCGCAGGTTTTGGATGGCCTGAAACTGACGGGATATTTCTTAAATAACGGGATAATGGCCGCGAATGGCCGGGCAGAGCTTCCAAAAGCACGCGAGCGGTTTTTGCAGGTTTTGGAAAAACCCTAGGCCAGAATACGACGTGCGATGACGGTGGCCTGAATCTCAGCGGCACCTTCAAAAATGCTTAGAATCCGCGCGTCACACAGCACCCTTGAAACCGGATATTCCAGCGCAAAGCCGTTGCCGCCGTGGATTTGCACCGCGTTGTCCGCACAGGCCCAAGCAACCCGCGCGCCCAGCAATTTTGCCATTCCGGCCTCCAAATCGCAGCGCTGATCGCTGTCTTTTTGACGCGCCGCAAAATAGGTGCGCTGCCGCCCAATTGTGATTTCAACCGCCATCATCGCCAATTTACCATAAACTCGCGGAAAATTGATCAGCGCTTTGCCGAATTGCTGGCGTTCCATGGCATAGTTAAGGCCAAGTTCCATCGCCGATTGCGCAACGCCAATGGCCCGCGCAGCAGTTTGAATTCGTGCAGATTCAAAGGTTTGCATCAAATGTTTAAACCCCTGACCCTGCACGTTGCCCAGCAAATTGTCCTGACGAATTTCAAACCCGTCAAATGCCAGTTCATATTCTTTCATCCCGCGATAGCCCAACACCTCGATCTCTGATCCGGTCATTCCTTGGGCCGGAAACGGGTTTTTATCGGTGCCGCGCGGCTTTTCGCCCATCAGCATCGAAAGGCCTTTGTAATTTGCAGTATCGGGATCGGTGCGCGCCAAAATGATCATCATATCGGTGCGTGCGGCGTGGGTTATCCATGTTTTATTGCCGGTTATCACAAAATTTTCGCCCTGCAATGTGGCACGGGTGGTAAGGCTGCCCAAATCGGAGCCGGTATTGGGTTCAGTAAAAACCGCTGTTGGCAGAATTTCGGTGCTGGCAATGCCGGGCAACCAGCGATGCTTTTGCGATTCCGTGCCTCCGCATAAAATTAATTCAGCCGCGATTTCTGAACGAGTCCCAAGCGAACCAACGCCGATATACCCACGGGCCAATTCCTCAGTGACGACACACATTGCGGTTTTGCTCATGCCGAACCCGCCGTATTCTTCGGGGATTGTCAGGCCAAAAACACCAAGTTCCGCCATTTCTTCGATTACTGACATCGGGATCAACTGGTCGTTTAGATGCCATTCATGGGCAAAGGGGCTTACTTTATCTTCAACAAAGCGGCGAAATTGATCGCGGATCATGTCATATTCGGGGTCAAGCGCGGGGTTGCCAAAACAAAGCGCCCCTTTTTGCTCGATCATTAGAATGGCCAAACGATGGCGTGCCGCATCGGTATTTCCGTGACGCAAAAGCGGCGATTCAATTGTGATCACAAATTCTGCCATGTCAGAAATTCTGACAATTTCACCCTGCGACATCGGTATGCCACCCAATATCTGGTTCAGATACTCTCCAAACGAAATTTGCAGGATTAACTGATCCAATTCACTAAATTTACTCGACTTTTCAAGGGTATTAGACCATGATAATACCTGCTCAAGACTTTCAACATAGGTAGCCAACCACGCCAACCCATGGCTGGCAAACTGGTTTTTCTCTAACAGCGCGGCGCTTAGCTGACCATCGGGTGACAGGTCGGATTTGACCTGTTGTTTGACTTTTTCAAACAGCGCGCGCACCTGTTTTTGCGCCTTTTCGCAAAGGGTCAGAAGGTCGGGCAGAATTGGGTTTTGGGCCATAACGGGTCTTTCTATTTATGCGCTGCAATTGAAAATGCTGCATGTGCGAAGGTATAGGGCGATCCTGTGACAAGGTCAATTCTGCTGCGCAATAAAAATACAATATATATCCGGTTTCCGGAATAAAATTAGCATTGCAGACCCCTGCAAGGAGTGCGAATAGTCGCATATGCACGCATTTTCCGTTATTTCCGCCGAATTTGGCACAGGGGCAATTATTATCGCATTTATTGTGATGACGGTTGCCGGTTTCACCAAAGGTGCCATCGGTTTTGCCCTGCCGATGATCGTTGTCAGCGGCGTTGGCACGGTAATGTCAGCCGAAATTGCCATTGCGGCGATGATTCTGCCGGGACTTGTGACCAATTTCTGGCAATCTGTGCGCAATGGGCTGCGTGAGGCGATGGCCAGCCTGTTCAAATTCTGGCGGCTGAATATTATTCTGCTGGTGATGATTTATTTTTGCGCCAAACTGGTTGTAATAGTGCCCGATACGTTTCTTTTCCTGACCCTTGGCGGCGGCATTACATTTTTCGGAATACTTCAGATCATCGGCTGGCGGCCGGTAATTCCGGCGCAATTGCGACATTATTATGAGGTAGGAACCGCGCTTTTGGCAGGTTTTTTTGGCGGCTTGGCCGGGGTTTGGGGGCCGCCGATACTGATGTATTTAATGGCGATGAACACGCCAAAGGTTGAACAAATCCGGGTGCAGGGCATATCGTTTTTGCTGGGGTCGATTGTGCTTACGGTGGCGCATCTCAGCTCTGGTGTGCTGAACGCTGTCAGCCTGCCGTTTTCGGCGGCGCTGATTATTCCGGCGGCGATCGGCATGTTTGTAGGGTTCAAAGTGCAAGACCGCATCGACCAGCAGGTGTTTCGAAAAACCACACTTATTGTTCTGGTAATTGCGGGGCTTAACCTGCTGCGCCGTGGTTTTCTGGGATAATCAGGCGACCTTGATTGCCGCCGCTTTTACATCCTCCCCGACATGAGGTTCATATTTGGCAAAGTTATCAGCAAACATGCAGGCCAGTTTGGCAGCGGCTTTGTCATATTTTTGACCGTCTTCCCAGGTTCGACGCGGATCAAGCAAAATTTTGGCAACCCCTTTGACCGCAACCGGAACCGCAAACCCAAAATTCGGATCAACGCGGAATTCACGGTCATTCAAACTGCCGCTGAGCGCTGCGGTTATCAAGGCGCGGGTGGCCCGAATTGGCATGCGTGAGCCGCCATGGCCTTTGCCGCCACCCGTCCAGCCGGTATTGACCAACCAGCAATTCACCCCGTGCCGGTTAATTTTATCGCGCAACAATGCGCCGTATGTTTCAGGGCGGCGGGGCATGAAGGGCGCGCCAAAACAGGTGGAAAAGGTCGGGATAGGTTCGGTCACTCCTTTTTCGGTCCCCGGTATTTTGGAGGTAAACCCCGACAAGAAATGATACATCGCCTGTGCCGGTGACAATTTGGCAATTGGGGGCAGCACACCAAAAGCATCACAGGTTAACATGATGATATTTTTGGGTAATCCGCCCATAGATGTTTCGGATGCATTGGAAATATAATCCAGCGGATAAGCACACCGCATGTTTGGCGTCAGGCTGTCATCTTCAAAATCCAGCTCTCGGGTGACGGGATCATAGACCATATTTTCAATCACGGTCGCAAACATGGAGGTGGTGGCGAAAATCTCTGGCTCAGCTTCGGGGCTTAGATTTATGGTTTTCGCGTAACACCCGCCCTCAAAATTAAAGCTGCCTTTGTCAGACCAGCCATGTTCATCATCCCCGATAAGGATGCGATCCGGGTCGGCTGACAGCGTTGTTTTGCCCGTGCCCGACAAGCCAAAAAATATGGCGGTGTCATGCGGGTTATCAATGGCATGGTTGGCAGAGCAATGCATCGGCATGACATTTTTATCTGGCAACAGGTAATTCAGGATCGAAAAAACCGCCTTTTTGTTTTCACCCGCATAGGAAGTGCCGCCAATCAACACCAGTTTTTGTTCAAACGAAATGGCAATAACCGTTTCTGAACGGCAACCGTGGCGCGCCGGATCGGCCTTGAAGTCAGGGCAATTGATGACCGTAAATTCCGGGTCAAAATCAAGCAATTCGGAAATATCAGGCCGGCGCAACATGTGGCGGATGAACAAGGAATGCCACGCCAATTCTGTGATCACACGGACATTCAAACGATAGGCCGGATCAGCCCCGCCAAACAGGTCTTGCACAAAATATGTGCCGCCGCGCATATGTTCCAACATATCCGCATGCAAGGTTGCAAAGGCATCCATTTCCATTGGCGGGTTGTTTTCCCACCAAATTGTATCAATGACCGAGGGTTCGCGCACAACAAATTTATCTTTGGGGGAACGGCCAGTATGGACGCCGGTTGACACAAGAAAACTGCCGCCGATCCCGATTTCACCTTCATTTCGCCGCACGGCGTGCTGCATTATGGCGGCCTCGGGCAGGTTATAATAAATGTTTGAAAGTCCAGAAATGCCAGAATGTTCCAGCGTTTTTGCCGGATTGACTGTGCCAGTCTCCATTGTTCAGATACTCCAATTTTGAGGCAGCGGACCAAGCCGCGCCTCTGTCCCCAAGAAATCAACGTGCCGGGGGCTAATTCCGGTTAAGCGCTGATATTTTATTTTAACGGCGGCGCCCTGCAAAATCCACAGTAAATATGGGGCAATATGGCGCAGCAAAATCGCGCCGCGCAAAACCTGATTTTCACTGTTGCATTAACAGGTTAGATGTTTGAATATGCGGCAAGTGGAATATGAGGAGTGCGCATGCCTAGTATTGCCCTGGTTGATGAT
>CAZSSS010000053.1:3442-8736 GCA_964609255.1 uncultured Rhodobacterales bacterium | reverse complement strand
AAATTGCGCGAAAATTCGGGGACTTAAACCAAGGTCGTGTATCAGAGGTTAAGACGGGAAAATGTTTTTCCTGCGTGCACCCTTGCAAACCTGATTGGTTGTAAGCGCAACCGCTGAGATGGGCGCAAAAATCGCGCCCATCTCGCGAAGCTGTGGGGGACATTCCCTTGGCTTGGTTCGAATTGTTTGGAGGCCATTTTGCCCCGGATCGAAACGATCCCTTACACTGACGCCACTGGCAAACTAAAAAACCTCTTTATGATCAGGTCAAAGGGCCGGGCATATTGTTGATAATACCATGATGACGCGCGGGCTGATATTTGCCACGCAGTTTTGGGCTTGGGATGTTCAACCAAAGGTGATATTCTGGGCTTACCGCCGAATAAATCCCAAGACCCTGACGATTGGAACCACAGCTAATGAAACATTTATCTTTTGCCGTTGCATTGATAACCTTGCCAATATTTGCACAGGCGGGGATACCCACGCAAACCACATTGGTCTGCCCTATTGGTGGCGAAAGTTTTGAGATCACCGAGACCCTAAGCTGCACCAATTATCCCGACAGGACCATGTCTTTTGCGCCGACATCATCATGTGATTTCATCACGCGACTGCCGCAATGCCCGGCAAATTTTTTACCAATGTATAAAGAATTTACTGAGGCCGAGATAACCCTGTTGCAAGACTATATGTTAAGCGAAAGCTATGACGGTAATGTGGATGGATCGCGATTTTATCTGGCCTATATTGTTGAGAAATATTTGGCTGATGACCCCGCACAACCCTTTTGGCTGCTGCTTTCGGGGCTTTGGTATGACGCGGAAAATACCTTTGATAATCAACAATTTATGGATGCATTTTTTCAAGAATCCGTGGCAGAGCTTGCCCGTGTTGGCATAAATGACCTGCCCTATGCGCAGGCGGTTATTGCTTTTGCATATGCTCGCAGCGGCCAGATGGCCATGGCGCAAGAATTGCTTGATCTGGCCAAACAGGCAGGCATTTCCGACGGGGTTCTGCCACTTTATATCATACGTATTGAGGGCTGTATTGCAGACCCGGAAAACGCCCAATGCGCGCCAACAGCACCGATAGAGCCGCGCTGATTACCAGATATTGAATCGCACTTCTTCCGGGGCCAGACAAATTTCGTCGCTACAGGCTTGCAGCACCAAAATCACACTGGCCACATCGGATGTCACGGGAATATCAGCGCTAAGACTGATTTCATTTTCATAAAGCGCCAGCGGCTCCGTGTTGAAAGACAGGCTGGTAATCAGCGGATCGGGAAAAGCATCAACGCCAATGGATGTGCCATTGATCATAAGATCGGTCGGGATGAAATAATCCTCCAGCGGGATATGGGCGTTAATATGCCAACCCTCTTTGATTTGCAGGTCCAGCGTAAACTTGCGCGAAGAACGGTCAAAATCGGATGTAATGCGCACCACGCCATTTGCCACATACCGCACCGCAGCGTTTTCGCCAATTGTCATAATTTGCGCGGCATTCACAGAATAGGCGCGTTGTTCCGGTGCCCCCAGAATATGGCCCGAAAGGGCCGCCGCCAGACGCGTGGCGCTGCGGCTGTATTGCGGGTCCTCAGCCCGCACCGCAAGGCGGGACAGCAACGCCAAAACCATACCATTTCCGCCCGGAATTTCGCTGTCATCCATCGGATAAAATGCCCCCAACCCGTCTGGAATCTGGTTCATTTTGAAACGGCCGTCATCATCACTGAACTTACCCGTTAGCGATTGCATGATGTCGCGGGCTCTGGATAGCCACAGTTGGGCAATGGCAGGGTCGTCTGCGTAATCATGCAAAGCAATAAAAGCCAGTCCAAGGGCGGCATAGTCAACCAATTGACCGTTAACCGAAGCGCTGCCCTGAAAACTGATACGCTGCAAATCTCCGTCATCCAGCATGTTATAAAAGATGAATTCGGCGGCTTTTTCTGCGGCAATATAATAATCTGGCCGATCGAAAGTATGCGCGGCTTCTGCCAGTGTTTCGATCATGGCCGCATTCCATGACAGTATTATTTTTTCGTCGCTAAAGGGCAAAGGCCGCTGAATTCGAGCGGCATAAAGCCGTTCCATCACCCCATCCAGCATATCATAAAAATCTTGATCTTCAGGCAGCGCGGTCAAATGAATTGAATTTGACCCCTCAATATTACCCATAGAAGTCACGTTCAGGGCATCAAGGGCAAACTCGGCGTCATCGTCCAAAACTTCGCGAATTTCTTCTGGTGTCCATGTATAAAAAACGCCTTCCTCCAACGCACCCGCAGGGGTAAGGGAATCGGCATCTTGCGCGGAATAAAACCCGCCCAAAGGGCTGGTCATTTCGCGCAGGACATAATCAAATGTCCTGATGGCAGCGCGTTTATACCTTGAACGATCGGTAATTCGTGCGGCGCGGGTTAACAAACGTCCGATCAGGGCTTGGCTATAAAGCATCTTTTCGAAATGTGGCACATGCCATTCGGGATCAACCGAGTATCGGTGAAATCCGCCGCCAACCTGATCATGAATGCCCCCCATAATCATACCGTCAAGGGTCAGCAGCACGGCATCCAAAAATTCACGGTTCTGGTCACGCTCAGCTTGATCCAGCAGAAACAAATATGATGTTTCTTGTGGAAATTTCGGGGCAACCCCCATGCCACCGTTAAAATCGTCAAAATTCATCAACATGCGTCGCGCCACCGCTGTGGCCAGTTTTGGCGTTAGTTCCCGCGCCGCGGCAGTGCGGTTCAGGTATTGTTGAACCGTTGCGTTAACGGCTTCTGCTTCGGATTCCAGTGCGGCGCGTTCATCACGCCACAACCCCTTGATCTGGGTTAGAACATCCAGAAATGGCCCTGGCGGGAAATAAGTGCCGGCAAAAAAAGGTTTTGCCTCGCTGGTCAAAAAAACCGAATTTGGCCAACCACCTGCCCCGGCGATGGTCTGGGTTACCAGCATAAACTGGTCATCCAGATCAGGGCGGCGTTCGCGATCAATTTTGATCGAAACAAAATTCTCATTCAGGAATTCACCAATTTCGGCATTTTCAAAGCTTTCCTGCTCCATCACATGGCACCAGTGACAGGACGAATATCCGATGGATAGGAAAATTGGTTTGCCCTCAACCCGGGCTTTTTCCAGCGCCTCTGGTCCCCATGGATACCAGTCAACCGCATTATAAAGATGCTGTTGCAAATAGGGTGATTGTTCACCCAGCAAATGATTGGGGGTCTGGGCCAAAACGGGGCTGGCAAAAAGAAGCGCGGCGATGAATTTAAGCATTGGGTTTCCGTTATCTGTGGCAGGCAAGTGTATTTCATCACACCTGCCACGGGAAATCAAAAACCCGCGAGCCTAGAAAAATCGGGATAGCACAAAAGAAATTTCTGTCGCCGGACGCATGAATATGCCCGACCCTGCGGAGGTCTCACGGCCACCAAATTCGGTGCCATTCGCCCCGATTGCGCGGTGAAAACCCAATGTTATATCGGTATTGTCATTAAGGGTCCAACCCGCTTGAACCGCTAATAATGTGCTGCCGTCATTCAGGCTGATGATGGCGCTTGGGTTAATTGAAAGGTCAGCCGTCAGGCTGATCTGGGCACCCAGCGCCAGTATATCTTGCCCGGTATTAAATACCTGACCGGTGGAAAGGCGTTCAAGCAACTCAGCGGGCAGGTCATCAAAGGCAACGCTGCCATTAACGCCAAAACCGTTGTGGAAATATTCGGCGAAATAAAAGATATTAGCGCCAAACAGGCTGCCGGTATTGGAAAAATTGACAAGATAGCTGGCGCTTTGATCGCCGTTTGCCAGTGACCAGTTGGCATATTCAACATGCCATGCTGCGCCGCCAAGCGGGCCGGAAACTCCGATACCCACCAGAAAATCGCCCCGATCCTGCGCCAATGTCACCGTGGCATCCAGATTGCCGATAAAGGCGCTGCCATGCAGGCCAAAAGTGCTGGAATCCGCATCAACCGCCCCACCGGGAACCATCGGGCGCGGCACATAAATTGCCTGAATATCGGCGCCACTATCCAGCAAATACTGGCCGTAAATCATATCAACACCGGTTTTATAACTGGTGTTGATGGCGTTTGGCGCAAAGGCACCAACGATATCAAGCGGATGGAATACCGTGCCGCCACCCCATGTTACGGCTTGTCGACCAACACGTAACACAATGTTATCACTTGTATATCCAATCGACAGCCGGTCAATTGTGTTGGTCATGATGTTTTGGCCACCCGCGTTGATGTCGCTGCTCAGATCAAACAGGGTCATGGGGCCGGGGATCGGCAGAAACGGTCCAATTGCTGCGCCATAGGCCAAAAGATCGCCGGTGGCAAAGGTAAGCAGGGAATGCACTTCGACATTCCAGGGGCCACCACCACCCTGCCACATCAGGCGCAAATTCCCGCCATAGATTTGGCGCGTGTCAAAGCCAAGATCCATATCGAGGCTGTCTGCCCCCGCCCAATCAAACACGCCGCCAAATTGTAGCTGCGCGCTGAAACCATCAGCGTTTGCGGCGTTGGCCAACAGGGCCAGAACAAGGCTAGTTGCGGGTATCGCTTTGAATTTTACCATCTGTCATCTCGATATGTCGTTTTGAATGTTTCATTACGCGGGGGTCATGGGTGCCGATTACAAAGGTAATGCCATGCTCTGTATTAAGTCTGGACATCAGGGTCACAAGTTCGGCAGTGGTTTTGGAATCTAGGTTGGCCGTGGGTTCATCCGCCAGCACAATTGTCGGTCTGGTAACCAGTGCGCGGGCAATGGCCACACGCTGCTGCTGCCCGCCCGACAAGGCGCTTGGCCGGCGATGTTCCATCCCCGCAAGCCCGACATCATGCAATGCCCGTTTGGCGCGGTCATGGCGTTTGGTTGCTGGAACCTGTTGCAATTGCAACACAAATTCCACATTTTCCTGTGCTGACAGCACCGGCACCAGATTATATGCCTGAAAAATGAACCCGATTTTATGCAGGCGCAAATCAGATAATTGTGCTTTTGAGAATGAACTGAGCGCTTGCCCCTCTATGGTGACCTCACCGCTGGTTGGATGATCCAGCGCGCCGATCATGTTCAATAATGTGGTTTTGCCTGAACCGGACGGGCCGGCCAAAGTGGCAAAATCACCTTTCAGAATTTCAAGATCAATGCCATCCAGCGCGCGGACCTGCAAATCGCCTTTGCCAAAATATTTGGTAACAGCTTTGCAGGTTAGGATCGGGGTTTGTTCAGGTTGCATTGCGCATGGCCTCCACT
>CAZSSS010000053.1:0-3432 GCA_964609255.1 uncultured Rhodobacterales bacterium | reverse complement strand
CTCCACTGGGCTAACTTTTTGGGCGCGATAAGCAGGCCACAGGGCAACAAGAATGCCCATCAGCCAGATAATCAGCGGGAAAATAACAAAATCCGTCGGGTTGATTGTCGGAAACAACATTTGACCTTGTTGGAATTCCTCCAATGCTTGCGCAAAACCTGACAGGTCAATGCCGTCTCGCAGTGACCAGACCGTAAGCGCGGCCAGACCCATGGCCAACAAAACGCCAAGCCCGATCAGCAGCGCTGATTCCATGGTAATCAGCATCAAAACCGCGCGGGGTTTTAGCCCCAGCGCCCGCATGAGGCCAATTTCCTGCGTGCGTTCAAACACCGCCATAAGCTGTGTGTTGATGATACCGATGCTCATTAACACAATCATAATGCCGAGCCATACAAAAACAATTGCGCCCATAGATGTGTCCATTGCCGCCAGCATCAACGACAAGCTGCGCCAATCGCGGCTGTCAAGATCAGGCGCGGCACTGGTCAGGCGCTGCATAACGCCGGGCAGATCGATGTTTTGCGGCACGCTAAACGCGATTTGCGAGATCTCGTTATCCAGCCCCAGATAAAGCTGCGCCATCGAACGGCCGGTGAAAACATACATGTCTTCAAACCCTTGATCCGCATCGAAAAGACCAACGATATAAAAACTTTGTTGCGCCAAGCTGCCGTCAACACCTTGTGACATCAAGATCACTCGTCGGCCTAATTCGGTTTTCAGGCGTTTCGCAAGGTTCAAACCAATGACAACCCCGTCATCATCGGTATTATTCAGATTGCGCCCCGCAACCAGCTTGCCGGGCACTGATGAAATTGCGGCCTCGGCCACCGGATCAACGCCCAGAATGGTAATGGGCAAAGTCTTGTATTCGCTTTGCACCACTGCGGGCACTTGCAGGCGTTCAACCCATGCAGCAATGCCCGGCCCATTCAGGGCTGCGGTCAATGCCGCATCTGCAGGGGGCATCAGATGTTCGATATTGGGGTCATCCATATAACCCGCCGCGTGGATTTGCCCCTGCCCGATCAACAGCCCCAACGCTGCATCGCGGCTGGCAGAACCCCATGCCGCCAGCAATGAGGCAAATGTCAGAACCGACCAAAGCCCCACAACAACCACAATCAAGGTAATGCTTGTGCGACGCGGGTTGCGCCACAGATTGCGCCACGCCAAGGGGCGCAGGATTTTGAGATTATTCATCATGATGCAGCCATTGCAGTAACAGGTTCCAGCCCCAAAATGCGGCGATAGGGAATAAAGCCGAGCAGGCAAATCGACACGACAATCGCAGCCGGCCCTGCCAGCGCAGAAAACACGGTAAACGCCGGATACATGCGCGATGGAATGCCCCATTGAGCATAAATTTCCTCCATCCCGGGGATGTAAATTCCAACATTTAGAAAATACAACGTCAGTGCAGACCCCAGTATCACGCCAATGCCGCAGCCCAGAAATGACAGGAATATCAGTTCCAGCCAGACCATTTTTCCGATTTGGCGCGGGCGCATACCCAAGGCAAGCAAGCCGCCAAATTCGCGGGTGCGTTCCAGCACCGACATATAAAGTGTGTTGAGAATAATAAAAACGACCACCGTTACCAATGTTATATACATCATGCCCGAGGTGCTCATATCCAGTTGGATCATCTGTTTAATGGCGGGTTGCAGTTCATCCCAACTGCGGTAAAGCACACCGTTATCATTGGCGATTTGGCGCAGTTCCGCGTCAATGCGCACCACATCCGCCAGATCATCACCTTTGAAGGCAATGGTGTTCACATCACCTGACAAAGCAAAGGTTTCCTGAAATCGCGGCAAGGGCATCTGCGCGATTTGCCGATCCAGTTCAGGCACACCGGAATGGAAAACCCCGACCAGTGTCAGCACATCTGCCGCAACACTGCCATCGCTGCCCGAGCCAAGCAGAACAACGCTGTCACCGACCTGCAGTTTCAAATTACGCGCCAGACCATCGCCAATAACGATGGCCCCGTCATCATCTGGTTCCAGATAACGACCTTGTTTGATGGTTGAGGAAAGCGTGCTGATCGCGCCCTCGGTTGAGGGGTCAATCCCCACTACCGCAGCGCCGAAACTGCGGTCACCGTTGGCCAGAATAACAAATCCCGAAGCGCGGGTGGTGATATTGGTAATTTCAGGCAAAGCCTGAACCGCCGTTAAAATGCTGTCCGCATTTTCAATCCGACGCGAAATATCGGGGTCTTCGGGGTAACCAACGGGTTGAAACTGGCCAAACCCGTCAAACAGGCTGAGGCTGCCGGTTTTCATCATATCGTATGATCCGAGCTGAAAAGACAGCATAAAAACAAGCAACATCGATGTCAGCGACATGCCCAAAAGGCTGAGGATTGAACGCACCGGTTGCCGCCAAATATTGCGCCACGAAAGCGAGATAAGCATATTAATCCCTCGGGTTTTGTAGGTTCGAACGGGTGAACAAATAGCCGGGGAATGCCCCGTCGAATTCCGCTGAAATGGTGGTCATGCGGGTCCAGTCCCTTGGTTTTGCAACGGTTGTCATGGTCATGACCGACGGGTAAGGGCGCCCGGCAATAGTGCTGACACGGTCGGTTGACATGCTGCGCACCAAAGCCCCGCGCTGGTCGTAATAATCTTGCTGCATGATGATATAATCATCACGGATTTGCAGGATCAATTTCCCCCAGACAATCGGTTTGCCGCGTTTGGGAATTGATTCAATCACCCAGATGGTATGGCCGCCAACCTGACGGGTTTCCAGTAATCGGTGGTCGTAATCGCGCACTGAATCCTCAGTTTGGGTCATGTCGTCATATGAAAAATCCGACCCCATCCACGATTGGCTCATGGCGCTGACGGGCAGTTGAATAACCTGCGAAAGCTTGGGGTTATAAACCCATGTGCGATTGCCAATCTGCAAGGTTGCATTGCCCGCATCGCGTGCTGGCGCGGTGAAACGCACCAAACCTTTGTCGTCGCCCTGCGTCCAGCTTTCCATGGTTAAATGCCGCTCGCCATTGCTGCGCCGGATGGTCATTTCGATAACCGCATGCGAACTGTCTGCCCGCCAGTTATTATAAGCGGCCGTCAAAATACCGGCGGCATCCTGTGCAAAAGCAATATTTGGTATCACAATCGCCGCAGTGGCTAGCAAAAAGAAATGACGTCGTGTAGGCATATTCATCGCATTCTCCTGTCTTGCCCTGAAAGGCAAAATTGGCTAAACAAGTTGTGGACCACCCAGTCCACGAATTATATTTAGGCCCGAAGAAAGGGGTTGTCAAGACATTGTCTCAACATGCGTCATTCAAAATGGACAAAAAAAAACGCGCGCAGCTTTTTGATGTGGCGATCGGAGAGTTTGTCCGCCATGGGTTTTCTCAGGCATCATTAAACCGGATAATTTCTGAAATCGGGATGAGCAAAT
>CAZSSS010000052.1:0-8746 GCA_964609255.1 uncultured Rhodobacterales bacterium | reverse complement strand
CTAGCTATTCCCACTCAATTGTGCCCGGCGGTTTTGAGGTGATGTCATAGGTCACACGATTAATGCCCTCAACCTCGTTGATGATGCGTGTGGCGGTCTCGCCCAGAAATTCATGGCTGAATGGGTAATAATCAGCCGTCATGCCGTCAACGCTGGTGACCGCGCGCAGCGCGCAGGCAAAATCATAGGTCCGCCCGTCGCCCATCACGCCAACCGTGCGCACAGGTAAAATAGCGACAAAGGCCTGCCATATTTCGTCATAAAGCCCGTGTTTTCTGATCTGGTCCATAAAGACCACATCAGCTTTGCGCAGAATCTCGATTTTTGGGCGGGTGATTTCACCGGGGCAACGAATGGCCAAACCCGGCCCGGGAAACGGGTGGCGGCCAACAAAACTGTCGGGCAGGCCAAGTTCACGGCCCAAATCGCGCACCTCGTCTTTGAACAATTCGCGCAAGGGTTCGACCAGTTGCATATCCATGCGTTCGGGCAAGCCGCCAACATTGTGGTGTGATTTAATGGTCACGCTTGGCCCGCCAGAAAAACTGACGCTTTCGATCACGTCGGGGTAAAGCGTGCCTTGGGCCAGAAATTTGGCACCCCCAATGGATTTGGCATGTTTTTCAAACACATCAATGAATAGTTTTCCGATGATTTTACGTTTGGTTTCGGGGTCTGATTGCCCGTCCAGCGCACCCAGAAACAGTTCTGATTCGTCAGCATGGATCAGTGGAATATTGTAATTATCGCGGAACATCGCGATAACTTCCTCAGCCTCAGCCATGCGCATCAATCCGGTATCAACAAAAACGCATGTCAGCTGATCACCGATAGCTTCGTGGATCAGCACCGCCGCGACTGAGCTATCGACACCGCCCGACAGCCCGCAAATTACCTTTTCATCAGCCACCTGCGCGCGGATTTTGGCAATGGCTTGGTCGCGATACGCGTCCATGGTCCAATCGCCGGTAAAGCCCGCCAAATCGGTGAAATTCTTATAGAATCGCGCGCCATTTGGCGTGTGGTGAACCTCGGGGTGGAACTGCACCGCAAAGAAATTGCGCGAAAGATCAGCGGTGATCGCATAGGGTGCATTCGGCGAAGTGCCATACACCTCAAACCCGTCCGCCAGTTTTGACACATGGTCGCCGTGGCTCATCCAGACTTGTTCATTGCCATTTTCAAACCAGCCTTGCAGCAAGGGCATATCGGCCCTTTGCGCAACAAAGGACCGCCCAAATTCGGCCGTGCCGTGGCCGGTTTCAACGGTGCCGCCCAGCTGTTCCATCATCACCTGCTGGCCATAACAAATGCCCAGTATCGGCAGGCCCATCTCAAATAATTCTTGCGGTGCGCGCGGGCTGTTTTCATCCAGCACACTGGCCGGCCCGCCAGAAAGAATAACGGCGCGCGGGGCAAAGGCCCGAATAAACGCGGCATCAACGTTATTATAGGGGTGAATCTCGCAATAAATATTGCTCTCGCGCAGGCGGCGGGCAATCAATTGCGTTACTTGGGAGCCGAAATCGATAATCAGCAGGCGGTCATGATTTTTTTGGGTCATGGGCGCTGCATATTCGCCAACACGGATTCGCGCAAGAGGAAGCCGTGAAATGTCGCGATTGATGCAGGAACGGGCGAAAATATGGCCTCAGAATCACTGGGAAAGATATTATTGGCTTACGCGACACGCATTAGGATCTCAGCCATGCCCGATCAAATCTCCCCGGAAAACACCCCGCGCCCCCGCCGCCGCACAGGTGGAGGCGGGGCAGCACGCCGCGCGGAACGCACCTCGGTCAAGATTGAATTTGAAAAATTCATCATGCGGCGCGTCCCAAATTTTGAGATTCTGGACATCGAAGCGGTGGAACTGATTGAGTATAACGCTGAAACCGTGCTGGAAGAAATCGGGGTTGATTTTGTCGATTGCCCGGACGCGATAGAATTGTGGCGCAATGCCGGCGCAGATATTGACGGTGAGCGCGTGCGCATTCCGCGTGGGCTGGCGCGTAAACTTTGCGCAACTGCCCCCAGCACAATTACCCAACACGCCCGTAATCCCGAACGTAATGTTGAAATTGGCGGCAAATCCCTTGTGCTCGCGCCGGTTTATGGCCCGCCCTTTGTGCGGGATCAGGACGGTGGTCGCCGGTATGGCACCATCGATGATTTTCAGAAATTCGTAAAGCTTGGTTATATGAGCAAATACCTGCATCATTCAGGCGGCACAGTTTGCGAACCTACTGATATTGCAGTAAATAAACGTCATCTTGATATGCTTTATGCGCATATGACCTTGTCCGATAAACCCTTTATGGGGTCGGTAACCGCGCCAGAACGCGCGCAGGATTCGGTTGATATGGCCAAAATTCTGTTTGGCGATAAGTTTGTTGATGACAACGCGGTGATGACCTCGCTGATCAATATCAATTCACCACTGACGTTTGACCCGATCATGATTGGCGCGCTGGATGTTTATGCCAAGGCCAACCAAACCTGCATTATTTCACCGTTTATCGTGGGCGGGGCCATGGCCCCCGTTTCGGTGGCCGGAACCCTGACACAATTGCTGGCCGAGGTGCTGGCAGGCATTGCCTATTCACAACTGGTGCGCCCCGGTGCGCCGGTGATTTTTGGCGCGTTTGTGACCTCAATTGATATGAATTCCGGCGCGCCAACCTTTGGCACCCCTGAGGCGTCCAAAATTCTGTATGGGGCAGGGCAGCTGGCGCGCCGCCTTAACCTGCCGTTTCGGTCTGGCGGGGGCTTGTGCGGGGCAAAATTGCCCGACGCTCAGGCGGCTTATGAAACCGCCAATACCCTGAATGCGGCCCTGCTGGGCGGGGTGAATTTTATGCTGCATTCCTGTGGTTGGCTGGAAGGCGGGCTGGTTAGCAGCTTTGAGAAATTTGTGATGGACGCCGACCAGCTTGGTGTGCTGCACAGCATTGCCAATGGCGTGGATATTTCCGAAAACGGCCAAGCGCTGGATGCCATCAGAGAGGTCCAGCCCGGCGGCCATTATTTGGGCTGCCAACACACCCAGGACAATTTCAAAGACGCGTTTTGGCGCAGCGATGTGCTGGATTACAAACCCTTTGAGCAATGGTCCGAAGAAGGATCGCGTGACGCCGCCACGCTGGCCAATCTTAAGGTCAAAAAGATGCTGGGTGACTATCAAAAGCCCACAATTGACCCAGCCATTGATGAGGCGTTGTGTGAATTTGTGCAGCATCGAAAAAATTCCGAACCAGACAGTTTTGTCTAAGCGGTTCATCGGTTTTCGGCGATAAGCGCGGTCATTACCAAGACATGCCGATAGGCATCATAGGTGCCATCGCCAAGCTTGCGGATTGATTCTACGTCGGATTCTTGTGCCAGCAGGCTGGCGACAATGGCCTTTTGCGAATCTGGCCATTTACCTTTGAACAAACGATTCAACACATAACTGCGCCGATAAACCTTTTCGCCGATTCTTGCGGATTCAATTAATATTCGCGGACGTCGCATTCCTGCCAATGCGGTTGATTTTATCGTCATGGTTACCTCCAATAGTGTTGAAGGTAAAAATACAACACAACCGAAGGTAGTTGCGTGGATTGCGTTTGGTCCGCGCGGTGGCCTAGGCAATTGATAACATTTGGTAAATATACTCAGCTCGATTACGATTTAATGGAATGTTATTCAAACAACTTTAACTAGAATTTTACTAAAATTTTAGACAAAAGGAAAACATGTGACCAAAACTCAACCATCTCAGCTTGGCCCTTCCAGCAATATTGGCCTGACTGATGGTGCGTTGCCCGACTGGGTTCCAGAAATCGCGATTACCTATCTCAACCACACGTCTTTGGGGGTGTCGATCCGTCAGATCGCACGCGAAAAAGGCTGTCATGCCTCTACGGTTTTACGCCAGGTGCGAAAACTCGAGGCCCTGCGCGACGACCCGTTGGTCGATACTGCCCTTGAATGTGTGGAGCGGGATTTTTTGATCCAGGCCTCAGAAAACGCGGAGTTTACCCAAATGCAGACTTTAAAAAATGAAAAACGCACCCGAATTGAAGCAAAAAGAATTTTGCGGCGGTTATGCGAAAGCGGCACCTATTTGCTGGTGGCGAATAACATCGATAAGGCGGTCGTTTTTAAGGACACAGGCGCGCCAACGCCGAAAAAAATTGCATCAACCGATCGCGAATTTGCAGACCGGATTGCGTTGCAGGAATGGATTTCAGGTAAACAATTTGGCACAGTCGGGCGTTATAAAATTACGGCGGTTGGCCGCGCGGCACTTAAACGTATGCTGGCCGAGGACGGAGAGCTTTTCCTTGGCGGAGAAGCGCCTTTTCGCGACCAGCACAGCATCTATGAGCTGCGCAAATTAACCGATCACAACGGAGATGTTCGGCAGTTGCGCTTTAACCTGTCAGAAAGCCCGCTAGGCCAGTTGGGGCGGCGGCGCGGCCAAGATGGCACCGCGTTTTTGTCGGCTGATCTGGTCGAAGCCGGCGAACGTCTGCGCGAAGATTTTGAACTGGCCCAGATGGGGCCGCGGGTAACCCAGAACTGGGATAGTTTTCTAACCCATTCAAGTCGCGGTGGATTTAGCAATAATTCCAGCGCCGAAGGGCCAGCGGCTGCCCATGACCGGGTTTCAAATGCCCTAAAGGCGCTGGGGCCTGGCCTAGCTGATATTGCGCTAAAAGTGTGTTGTTTTCTGGACGGGCTGGAAAAGGCTGAGAAACGTCTGGGCTGGTCGGCGCGTTCGGGCAAGGTTGTGCTGCGAATTGCGTTGCACCGGCTTGCCAATCATTATGGCATCGCGCAGCCGCTGGAAACCAAACAGGCCAGTTGAAACATTGGTAATTGTGGTGTCAGGCGTCAGACGCGGCGGTAATAATCCCGCCAAAGTCAACAGCTTTCAAGGAGGCCCCGCCAACCAGCGCGCCGTCAACATTCGACACCGCAAATATTTCCGCAGCATTTGAGGGTTTGACCGATCCACCATATAAAAACCGTATTTTATTGGTGATGTCAGCCCCGAACCGCTGGGTCAGTTCCGCGCGCATAAAATCATGCATTTGGGCAATATCATCCAAGGTTGGCACCAACCCGGTGCCAATCGCCCAGACAGGTTCATAAGCAACCACAGTGTTGTCGCCCGTTGCGCCGTTCGGGATTGATCCGGCCAACTGACGGCCAACAATTTTCAAAGCATCACCTGCTTTGCGCTGGGTTTCGGTTTCGCCCACGCAGATAATCGCCAATAACCCCGCACGCCACGCTGCGGTTGCTTTTTCTTGCACCATTTGGTCGGTTTCGCCATGATCTGCGCGGCGTTCTGAATGGCCGACAATCACCGAAGTCGCCCCCGCATCCGCCAGAATTTCCGCAGAAATATCACCGGTATGCGCGCCGCTGGCATTGGCGTGGCAATCCTGCCCGCCCACCTTAACCGTGCCATTAAGCGCCGCCATCGCGGCAATTGCTGTTGCTGGCGGGCAAATAATCACATCACAATCAGGGTTGGGAAAGGCCGCATTCAGCGCGGTAATCTCAGCCAGCGCGGCCTGCATTCCGTTCATTTTCCAATTGCCAGCGGCCAGTTTGCGTCGTGTGTTCATGATGTTCCTCTATGGATGGGCAGCATCCAGCGCCCCTTGCGCCCATGAAACCGCTAGCGCCGGATCATCCAGCGCGGCTTCGGGCATTGTTCTATAATTCATATGCCCCGTCTTGCCGTTTTTGCCCTCATAGGTAAAGAGGGTGCCCCCTGCGGCTTCTAGCCGCTCACCAAAATCATCGACAGCTTTTAGGAACAATGTCCCCTCGGAATCAATCAGCCCAAATACCAGTTTGTCTGCATAAATCATTAAGCCGCCAAACATTTTGCGGGTTGTTATGGCGCCCAGTGGTTCAAAAAGATCAGTAACATATTCAATATCATCAGCTGTTATCGGCATTTACATTCCTTCAAATTTGATAGACTCGCCGCAACCGCATTCTTCGGTAACGTTCGGGTTTCTAAAGGCAAAACCGGATTCGAGCAAGGATGTCGTGTAATCAATCTCGGTGCCAAACAGGAACATTTGCGCCATTGGGGCGATCATCACTCGCGCGCCGTCTTGCTCAATCACTTCGTCGTGGGGGTCAATGCTGTCAACGTAATCCATGGTATATTCCATGCCCGCGCAGCCACCCTTTTTGACACCGATGCGCAGGCCCTTGGTGTCGCCTTTGCCCATCAGTTTTACAATTTGACCAGCGGCCTTGGGGGTCATGGTCACCGCTTGTTTGCCCGGAATATTAAACATGTCTCACCCTTTGTTCTTTTTACTAATTTAGTCAGGTTAGTCCGCCACGACAAGGCTCAACTGATATATTCCCAAAGTTTCGCGGTGATCAGCGCCACAGCGATCACCCAGCCAAAGCTGCATAGCGTGCCGATAATCACGTATTCGCTGGTTTTCCGGTCATTTTGAGTGGCACCAAACCGCAAGATAGACTTGGCCGCAATCAGAAACCCGAGGTTCTGCGGCTGCCCCGACAGAATAAACACATAAGCCAGCGCGCGTTCAAGATTGCCAATAATGGCCCCGGCTTGGGGCATGCCGTCATTGGTTTTCGGGGTGAGGGGCTGCATAAACAGACCGATGGCAAAGCCACCCGCGCGGGTGGCCATGATCAACCCGCCGCTTAGCAACATGAACTGAGGCAGGGCCGTAATCCAGCCGTCAGGCACATAGGTAAGCCAAACAGCAGGGGTCTCAAGCAACCCATATTCGCGCCAAATTCCGGTGCTGTAAAGATCGGGAAACTGGCTGACAGCGGCCAGAATGATCAGAATATGCAAGGTCTGATCAATCAAAAATGCCCGCAATGATACGCCCGGCCAATAGGTTTTGGCCGCATCAATCATCAGGTGGCTGCCCGCCACCGCCAGCACCAGCCAATGCCCGGTAAAGCCCAGCGCGCCGTAGCTGAGCGCGGCAACAATCAGAATATGCAGCAGCAGAATGGCAAAATTGCGTTTATGGGTGATCATATAACGGGTTTGCAGCAGGAAATCGGCCATGATATGGGCAAATAACAGTGCGATAAGTGTGGTGATCATATCCTGCTCCTTGACAATATTCAAAGGTTGTTTTTTCGATTGACTACCTTAAAAGGTTGTCTTCAAAAAGCTCAGCTGCGGCCAACAAGGCCGGTGCTTTGGCTGATGCCAGCCGTTTGGCAACCGCTTGTTTGCTGATGCCCAGAATTTGCGCCATGGCGTCATGGCTGATGCGGTTTGGCTGTAATCCATGCACCAATGCTGCGGCTTGTTTTTGGGTCCAGTCTTGCGAAATACTGTCGGCCAGAATGAACGCCGCGTTCACCTCGGCGCTGCCGTGCAACCCAAAAAACCGGTTTTTGGGCAAGTCAGCCAAGCCGCGCCCCGATAATCGAAACGCCACCCCGTCCGAGGCCCCAAGCCCCTCAGATGACAGCGGCTCAACCGAGCCGATACCAACGGAAATGCGGGTCTCGAACGTGCGGTTTTCAGCGCGGATATAAGCGCGCAGCATCAGGCAAGCGCGCAGCGCAATACCGGGGGTGGTTAACAGTAATTGCCAGCTATCGCCTGCGAAACGCTCAAAACCGGTGGGTTCAACGCCATTCCACGCGCTGATCACCTCAGCCGCAGATTTAAGGGCTGCAAACAGGGTTTGGCGCTGTTCACGCTCCAGATCACTGGAATTAACAATGTCGCCGGTCAGAACCGCAACGGATGTATCGGAAAAATTCATACCATCAGCATGGCAAAAGCCGGCTGGCAGCGCAAGCGTCTACATAAAGCCCAGTTCAAGGCGCGCCTCGTCGGACATCATATCCATGCCCCATTGCGGTTCCCAGACCAGCTCAACATTAACCGATTGAACACCGGGCACCGCGCCAACCGCATCAGCAACCCAGCCCGGCATTTCGCCAGCAACCGGGCAACCGGGGGCGGTCAGCGACATGGCGATCTCGATCTTGCTATCTTGGGAAATCTCGATTGTATAGATCAAACCGAGGTCATAAATATTGACCGGAATTTCGGGGTCATGCACAGATCGGCAGGCTTCAACAGCCGCATCATAAAGCGGATGATCGGTTGAGGAGGGCTTGATAAGCGGTGCGCCCTCAAGCATAGGGTCGGTGGAAACATTCATGTTAAGCCTCTTGGTATACCTGACTGTTTATATAGGAAATAGAATCCTTACGTCTAGGGGTAAAGATGACAAAATCGTTCGGGTATAAGATTTCGGGGCGCGACGGAAAAGCGCGCACCGGCGTTGTGCGCACCGCACGCGGCGATATTCGCACGCCAGCCTTTATGCCGGTCGGCACGGCGGCAACGGTTAAGGCCATGATGCCCGAAAGCGTGGCGGATACGGGCGCGGATATTTTGCTGGGCAATACCTATCATTTAATGCTGCGCCCGGGCGCGGACCGCATGGAGCGGCTGGGCGGGTTGCATAAATTCATGAACTGGTCCGGGCCGATTCTGACAGATTCCGGCGGTTTTCAGGTGATGAGCCTTGCAGGGCTGCGCAAGCTGAGTGAAAAAGGCGTGAAATTCAAATCCCATGTGGATGGGTCTGAGCATTTTCTGTCGCCCGAAACCAGCATGGAAATACAGCGCCAGCTTGGCTCCGATATTGTGATGTGTTTTGACGAATGTCCGGCCTTGCCCGCTGATGAAAAGCGGGTGTCGGACAGC
>CAZSSS010000051.1:0-8778 GCA_964609255.1 uncultured Rhodobacterales bacterium | reverse complement strand
CAGCAAAATCTCAACAACAAAAATGCCAAGGCAAATCGTGTCGATCACATCCAGCGCACCGCCGGTTTTCGCAACCAGATTGTTGGAGGTCTCCAACCCAAGCACAACCGCATTCAGGATAATAACGCCTAGGATGAACCTCCCGAACCCGGTATGGCCAATAAATTTCTCGATTGAGTGTCGCATATTTTGTCCCCTGAAACGTTTTCCAAAGACGTTAAATCAAAACTGCCTTGTGATGCAATTATTTTGCAAGAATGCCTATTTCTTGTTTTTGGTAAAATGGTGTTTTGGTGAGAAATCCAACGGAATATCCGGTTCTTTACCCTGCACCAGATCGGCCAGCGCGTCAGCAATGCAATAGGCCACCGCAAGGCCGGTCTTAAGCCCGCCAGTTGCAACAAACACCCCCTTGTCCAGCGCTCCCAGCATTGGCTCCGGTTTCGGCGCGCGGGGGCGCAACCCTGCCCAGCGCTCAATAACGCTGGCCCCGCGCAATTGTGGGCAGATCGCACTGGCTTTTTCCAGAACTTCATCGAGCAATCCATCGGTTGAATACGGATCCTCCCAACTGGTTTCGCTGGTGGAACCAACCGAAACATGTCCGGCTGCATGAGGGATAATATAGATGCCCTCGCCGTTGATCAGCGGGGTTTTGGGGGGCATTGAAATATCCAGCATTGCCGCCTGCCCTTTTACACCGCGCACGGCTTTGGTGCCAAGATATGGCTCTAGCAGGGGCAGGCCCTCAACCCCGGCGGCGATAATGACCGCATCAGCAAACAGGCGTGAGTGTTGCGTCATTACAAATCCTGTGCCAAGGCCGGATACGGCGCAATCGGGCACAACCCGGCCACCCAGATTTGTAATGGCGCCGACCAATGCGGCGGTTGCAGCGCTCGGATTAATCCGTGCGGACAATGTTTCAAAAACGATGCCAAACGGCGCGGCGCGGGGTGAAATGGTGGGCGTTGTTTCAATAATGTCCCAACGGGCCGCACCCTGCCAAAGCCGCGCCGCGCCGGGAATTCTGGATTTTGCTTTTTCGGCCTCATACGCATTTGGCAGCACGATATGTCGGCCAATACGCCCATATCCGGTGGTGATGCCCGACAGGTTTTCCACATATTTCCAATAGGCTTGGCTGGCCAGCAACGCCTTAAGTTGAAACTGTTTACGCACGCTCCAGGCTTCGGGAACATAGGGCGACAACGCCCCGACCAACCCGCCTGATGCACCAGCACCAATCCGGTTTTTATCCAGCACTTGCACATCATATCCGCGCTGCAACAATGCCAGCGCGGCGCATAACCCAAACACGCCCGCGCCCACAATAATTGCCTTTGGTTTTTCTGCCATTGCATTTCCTTTTGGCCCACCGCACTGTCGGGCCAATGCGTTAAACCACGGAACTCCTGACAGTGCAAAAGGCAAATATCAGATGGACAAAAGAGGGCATGCCCGAATGCATGCGCTTTGATGACCCGTATTTCAGCGCTGAAAATGGCCTGGCCGAAGCACAGCATGTGTTTTTGGCAGGCAACAGGTTGGCCCAACGGTTTTGCGCGGGCTTTCACATCGCTGAACTTGGCTTTGGCACCGGCTTGAATTTGCTGGCCGCGTGGTCCTTGTGGCGCGAATCAGGGTTTGACAGCCCCCTTCGGTTTACCAGTTTTGAGGCCTTCCCGATGTCGGTTTCAGAAATGGCCAAATCCCATGCGCGCTGGCCGGAATTGGCGGCACAGTCACGGATTTTGTTATCGGCTTGGTCTGACGACGGCTGCATTAATCTGCCCGATTTACGCCTGCGCGTGATTTTTGGCGATGCAAATCAGACAGTGCCAAACTGGAATAATCTTGCGGATGCGTGGTTTCTTGATGGTTTCAGCCCTGCCAAAAACCCTGATATGTGGTCCGCACAACTGCTGGATCAAGTCGCAAAACACACAGCCCCCAAAGGCAGTTTTGCCACATATACCGCCGCCGGCCATGTGCGGCGCAACCTTTCAAAAGCCGGTTTTGATGTGCAACGGGTGGCGGGTTTTGGCAAAAAAAGGCATATGACAACCGGCCAAAGGAATGCTCATGCCCGATAACGCCCGCAAAGCTATTTTCTTGATGATATTTACCACATTTGTATTTGCGGTGCAGGACGGCATGTCGCGACATCTTGCGCAAAAATACGGGCCTATAATGGTTGTGATGCTGCGCTATTGGTTTTTTGCTGTGTTTGTTCTTGCGCTTTCGGCGGCGAAATCCGGCGGTATCCGGCGGGTTGCCAAAACCAGCCAACCGGTCTTGCAGATTTTTCGCGGGGTTTTGCTGGTTGCCGAGATTTGCATAACCATCGCGGCGTTTGTTGCGCTTGGCTTGGTTGAATCCCACGCAATATTTGCCTGTTATCCGCTGATCATCGCGGCACTTTCCGGCCCGATTCTTGGCGAAAAAGTCGGCTGGAGGCGCTGGTCGGCCATTTTTGTGGGGCTAATCGGTGTTTTGATCATTTTGCAGCCCGGAGCACGGGTTTATTCATCCGGCGCATTTCTGGCCCTGACTGCGGCGATTATGTTTGCGCTTTATGGCTTGTTAACCCGATATGCGGCACGAAAAGACAGCGTCGAAACCTCATTTTTCTGGACCGGAATAGCCGGGGCAATTGCCGTTACTTTTGTGGGCGTTTTTTTCTGGGAACCCTTGGCGGTTGCCGATTGGGGCTGGATGGCGGCGTTAAGTGTGACGGGTGCTCTGGGCCATTTTTGCTTGATCAAAGCCTATGAAATGGCCGAAGTTTCCATCATCCAGCCTTTTGCCTATTTCCAACTGGTTTTTGCGTCACTTATTGGCATTTTGGTTTTTGCGGAAACCATGCAGTCGCGCGTTGTGCTTGGTGCCGTTATCGTCGTGGCAGCCGGGCTATTCACATTGTTTCGCGAAAACCGCAAAAAGGCATAAAAACTGCTTTCAAAGCGTGCCGGAGTGTGGTTGCCTCTGCCCAACTTTGCAGGAGAAATACAATGCAAACCGGTGGGCAATTATTGGTGCGCTGCCTTGCGAACCAAGGTGTAAAAACGATATTTGGCGTGCCGGGGGAAAGTTACCTCGCGGTGCTGGACGCGTTCTATGATCGCAATGATATCAGGCTGATTGGCAATCGAAATGAGGGCGGCGCATCGTTTATGGCCTGCGCCCATGGCCAGCTTACGGGTGCGCCTGGCATTTGTTTTGTAACGCGCGGTCCGGGGGCCACCAATGCCAGCATCGGGGTGCATTCCGCGATGCAAGGCTCTAATCCGATGATTCTGTTTATCGGGCAGGTCGCCACAGATATGCGCGGACGCGAAGCCTTTCAGGAGGTGGATTACCGCGCCTATTTTGGCCCCTTGGCCAAATGGGTGACGGAAATTGACAGCGCGGACCGTATTCCCGAAACCCTCGCGCGCGCCTTTACGGTTGCACAATCAGGTCGCCCCGGCCCGGTTGTCATTGCCCTGCCAGAGGACATGCTGCGCAGCCTGACCGACGCCAAACCTTGCAAGCGCGTGAAAATCCCGGAACCCGCACCAAACCCCGACAACATTTACGAGCTGCGCAAGCTGCTGTCGCGCGCCGAACGCCCGCTGGTGCTGGTTGGCGGCACCGGCTGGAATGACCAAGGTCGCAGTGATTTTCAGAAATTCGTAGAATCCAACAACCTGCCGGTTGCCAGCGCCTTTCGCTTTATGGATATTCTGGACAATAACTCTGCCAGCTATATCGGCGATGCGGGGCTGGGCAAAACCCCTATGATCAAAAAAGCACTGGCCGAGGCTGACCTGATTTTGGCCTTTAACATCCGGTTCGGTGAAAACACCACCGATGGATATGAACTGTTTGACGTGCCAAATATGGGCAAAACCCTGATCCACTGCCACCTGAGCGACGCAGAGCTGGGCAAGATTTACCAGCCCGATTTGCCCATTCATGCAGGCCCAAACCAAATGGCGGCGGTGCTGGCACAGCTTGACCTGAAGGGCCGTTGGGCTGACTGGGCCAGCAATGCTCGCACGGAATACGAACAATCTATGATCCTGCCAAAACGCGATAACGGCGTTGATATGGCGGCTGTTGTTGCGCATTTGCAGCAAAGCCTGCCCGAAAATGCCATCCTGACCAACGGCGCGGGGAATTTTGCCATTTGGACCAACAAGTTCTTTGAATATGGGCCGGATGCCCGCCTTTTGGGGCCGCAATCCGGCGCGATGGGCTATGGCCTTCCTGCCGCGATTGCCGCCAAAATTGAACATCCCGACCGCGCGGTGGTTTGTATTGCCGGTGACGGAGATTTTCAGATGAACATGCAGGAACTTGGCTGCGCCATGCAATCGGGCGCCCAACCTGTTATTTTGCTGGTTAATAATGGCACCTATGGCACCATAAAAATGCATCAGGAACGGGATTACCCGAACCGGAACAGCTTTACCGACATTAAAAACCCCGATTTTGTCAGCATTGCCAAAGCTTACGGATTTCACGGCGAAAAAGTCACCAAAACCGCTGATTTTGCGGCGGCGTTCAAACGCGCATTAGGGTCCACCACTGGTGCCCTGATCGAATTGATGGTGGAGGCTGAAAACTCCACCCCGAAACTTACCCTTTCACAGATCCGAGGATAACATGCCCGAATTTAACCGAATTTTGATCACTGGTGCCGCTGGCTCGCTTGGCACATATTTGCGCCACGGATTAAAACATCTCACCACCCATATGCGCCTTGTTGACCGTGTTGACATGGGCGAAGCGCTGGAAGGTGAGGAGCTGATTGTCATGGACCTGTCGGACAAAGACGCCGCCATGGAAATCACCAAAGACGTGGATATCATCATCCATTTTGCCGGCGTTCCGCGCGAACAATCCTTTGATGAAATCATGACAGACACCATTCCGGCGGCCTATTACATGTATGAAGGCGCGCGGCTTTACGGGGCAAAACGGGTGGTCTATGCCAGCTCTATCCACGCGGTTGGTTTCCATGAAGTCGACAGCGTGCCCGACACAGAGGTCCGCCATCGCCCCGACACATTTTACGGCATGACCAAATGCTTTATTGAAGATTTGGGCAGCCTTTACTGGGATAAATGGGGCATTGAATCGGTGAACCTGCGGATATGCTCGTGTTTTCCCGAACCCGCTGACCGGCGCATGTTATGGAGCTGGCTAAGCTTTGACGATTGTGTGCGCCTGACCGAAGCCGCCATGACCACACCGCGCGTGGCGTTTTCAGTTGTGTACGGCACATCGGACAATGCCCAACGCGCCGTCTCAAATGACCGTGCCACCCATATCGGGTATCGCCCAAAAGACAGCGCTGACAGCCATGTAACCCGCATTCTGGAAAGCACAGATCGCCAAGACCACACCGCGCGTGTTGCCCGCGTGGTGGGCGGTTGGTTTACCAACCATCCACATCCCGCCGATGATGATGAAGGCTGATATTGTCATATGTGGTGGCGCTGTTATCGGCAGCGCTATCGCGTGGTTTCTTGAGCAACAGAGCTTTGACGGCTCGGTGATGGTTATTGAACGCGACCCCAGTTTCGCGCAGTCGTCCACCGCCCTTTCGGCCAGCGGTATCCGCCAACAGTTTTCACAGGCGTTAAATGTGCAGATCAGCCAGTTTGGCGTGCACTTCATCAAAAACACCCCGCAACGCTGGGGTGTTGATCTGAACCTGCAGGAACAGGGATACCTGAACCTCGCCAATTCAGATGCGGGGGCGCAGATATTGCGCCAAAACCATATGGTGCAAATTGAATGCGGCGCTGGAACCGTTTTGTTAACACCCGATGAACTGGCAAAGCGCTGGCCGCATCTGAATGTGGATGACCTCAGGCTTGGGTCATATGGGCCACATAATGAAGGGTGGTCTGACAGTATGGGCTTGCTGGACGGGTTTCGCCAGAACGCGCGCGCCACAACCCGGATTATTGACAAAGTTATTGGCCTGAACCTGCGCCAAAACCGGGTGACCAGCGTGAAACTGGCCTCGGGCAGTGAAATATCTTGTGGCATATTTGTTAATGCGGCTGGTCCCAATGCCGCCAATATTGCGCTGATGGCGGGCATTAACCTGCCCGTTGAACGACGCAAGCGCACCAACTTTCTGTTTGATTGCGCCACCCCGCCGCCCCGTGATATTCCGCTGATGATCGACCCGTCGGGCGTATGGACCCGCCCCGAGGGCAAGTATTTTTTGACAGGCTGCTGCCCCCCGCAAGACGGCCCCGCCGACCCCGATGATTTTGATCCAGCCCATGCAGAATTTGAAGAAACCATCTGGCCAGCCCTCGCCGCGCGGTCCAAAAATTTTGAGGCAATCAAAGTATTGCGATTTTGGGCGGGGCATTATGCCTATAATACGTTGGATCAAAACGCGGTTACCGGCCCGCATCCTGCGATCAGAAATTTTATTTTTGCCAACGGGTTTTCCGGCCACGGCTTGCAACAAGCCCCCGCTATCGGGCGCGGAATTGCCGAATGGATTTCCCTTGGCAAATACAAATCCCTAGACCTGTCGCCGCTTGGCTTTGAACGCATTCTAAGCAAAACGCCGTTTCTGGAGAAATGTGTGATATGAACTGGCAGCCTCCTTTAGCCGCAGAATTAATGGATGTGGTCAACGCCACATGGCCTGCGGCGCGGCAATTCCGTTGCGGGCCGTTCCTGTTGCGGGATGGGCAACAGGCCGGAAAACGCGCCTCCGCTGCGACCTTGGAAACGGATTTATTTACCAATAATGACATCATATCTGCACAAGCCGAAATGCTTGCGCTCAACCAACCCAGCCTGTTTATGATCCGCAACAACGAACCGGCGCTGGACACAGCGCTTGAACATCTTGGCTATGAGGCATTTGATTTTGTTACACTTTTTGCAGCGCCTTCAGCATTATTAGCGGCCAAAGACACAGCAGAATTACACGCGATTGCATCCCCCGAACCGCTGGCAGCAATGGCCGAGATTTGGGCGGCGGGTGATATCGGGCCAATGCGCATAAATGCCATGCTGCGCGCTGCTGATCCAAAAACATTCTACCTTGGGCGCACAAATGACACGCCAGCGGGCGCGGCTTTTGTTGCCGTTCACAACCGGATTGCCATGATTCATGCATTGGAAGTGGCGGCCCCGTTTCGGCGCTGCGGCCTTGGTCAGCAAATCATGGCGGCGGCGGCGGCTTGGGCCTTAAGCAACGCCAGCCCCATATTTGCGCTTGTGGTTTTAAGCTCCAACAAAGCTGCTTGCGGATTATATCGAAACCTCGGCATGGTTGAGGCAGGACATTATCATTATAGAATCAAGAGGTAAAAATGAGCAATCTTCCCACCGCGCTGGACCTTCCAATGGTTGATCCGCTGCCCGAAAGCACCGCAAAGTTCTTTCGGATCTGTCAGGAAAAACTGGGTTTGGTGCCAAATGTTTTACAGGCTTACGCCCATAATATTGATAAACTGAACGCGTTCTCTGCGCTTTATAACGACCTGATGCTGGGTGACAGCGGCCTGTCACAGTTGGAGCGAGAGATGATCGCGGTGGCGGTTTCCTCGGTCAATAAATGTTTCTATTGCCTTGTTGCCCACGGCGCTGCGGTGCGCGAATTGTCGGGCCGCCCCGAATTGGGTGAGGCATTGGTGATGAATTACCATGTGGCCGAGCTGAACACCCGTGAACGCGCCATGCTGGATTTTGCGGTTTTATTGACCAAAAAAAGCGACGCTATTCAGGAAAAAGACCGGCAAGCGCTGCGTGACGCGGGGTTCTCTGATGCTGATATCTGGGATATTGCTGCCGTCGCCGGGTTCTATAACATGAGCAATAAAATGGCGTCCGCAATTGGCATGAAGCCCAACCCAGAATACCATAATTCGGCAAGGGGTTGAAGGGGCGGTCATGCTCGGCTAAAGATGTTACATTGTAACATTAGGGGCCGAAATGCCGCCACCATGCAAAGCCTGTCAAAACTCCTCTGAGGCCTCAAGGTTTTTGAAATCACAAGGCATTCGGATCACAGAATTACGCCGGAATGTGCTGAAATTCCTGCACCATTCCAAGCAACCCGTCGGGGCGTATGACCTGTTTGATCAATTGAAATCAAACGGCAAAGCATCCGCCCCGCCTGCGGTTTACCGTGTGCTTGATTTTCTGGTCGACCAAGGTTTGGCCCATAAATTACGGTCAATTTCCGCATATACAGCCTGCTGCAACGGGCCAAAATCCCATAAGGCGGCTTTTTTGATTTGCCGACTTTGCGGCGATGTGCAGGAATTGGTGCAGCCAAATGCACCGCCGCTGCATTCTCAGGCCAAACAACAGGATTTTCAGGTTGAGAACGTCACGCTGGAACTAACCGGCCTGTGCGGGGCCTGCCAATGACAGTGTTATTAAGCGTTGAAAATCTGTTTGTCACCCAAGGCAAACGCCGCCTGCTGGAAGACATAAGTTTTACGTTGCACCAGAATGAAGCCGTCAGCCTGATCGGCCCGAATGGCGCGGGGAAAACCACGTTAATCAGGGCAATGATCGGGGCCATACGCCCCAGCGCGGGGCGGGTGCAGCGCAAGGCCGGATTACGCATCGGTTATACCCCGCAAAAACTGTTATTGGAGCAACTGATGCCCATGCCCGTCGACCGGTTTTTGGCGCTGGCAGGTGCCAATACCCGTTTGGCGCGCAGCGCCATGCTGCAACGCTGTGATGCTGAAAACCTGCAAACCGCACGCCTGACCGACCTGTCGGGCGGCGAAA
>CAZSSS010000050.1:0-8872 GCA_964609255.1 uncultured Rhodobacterales bacterium | reverse complement strand
CAACGCCACACGGCAAACCGGTTTTGCTTGGGGCGGGCAATTCTTGAACCGCAGCAGCGCATACTGGGCAAAATGCCCCGGTGGATGACAACACCAAAGGCCACAACATGCGGTCCAGCCAATTGCCGGTATTGCCCCGCCTAAGTGGTTTTCTTCAACCTTGATTTACGCAAAACCCCGGCTTGGTCCAACACCGGATAGGCAACCGCGGTAATATGTGAATGGATGCGGCGTTGATCGCGCAGAATATCCATATGCAAACTGGACGTGCCAAGACTGTCCATCCGGCCTTCTTTCAGGCGCTCCATATGGTTATGCACAAATTCGTTTTGCATCTTGTTCACCCGGGTTTTATCCTTGATAAGCTGCCGCGCGATTTGCACATCACCGGACATGAAAACATTAATCGCCAGCGTTAGATTTGCGGTTAGCTTTTTGTTGAGGGTCAGCAGGTCCGCCAGACCTTCCTTGGAAAATCCGACCTCCATTTTTGAGCGTTTTTCCAGCGCCCCCAACAGGCTTTCGGCAATATCCGCCATATGTTCCAAATTGGTGGTAAACATCAATATTTCAACAATCCGGTCACCTTCGGGCTGGTCAACCTCTTGGCGTGAAATACGTGTGACATAACCCTTTATTTCGTCATAAAGCAGGTCAACCTGATCATCCAGCTCAATCAATTCGTCAACCCGCGAATAATCATCGCTTTCGAGGCACTCAGTCACACCGCGCAGCATTTGGTCAACGATTTCAGCCATATGGCTGACTTCACGCGTGGCACAAGCCAAGCCAAGCACCGGGGTATTGACCGCATTTTCATCCAGAAAGCGCGGCAATTCATCATCATGATGGCCATTGCTATCTTTGATCAGCCGCTCCCAAATGCGCCCTGCAAAATGCACCAGAGGCAGGAAAATTATCGCCAGACCAATATTAAATGCGGTATGGAAATTCACCACCATTCGCGCCGGATTTTCGCCAAATACCTGCAAATAGGGTTGAATGACCCCCACAAAAGGCAGCATCAAAACCACCCCGATCAGCTTGAACCCGGCATTGCCAAAGGTCACCCTCCGCGCCAGATCGCCCTCGTTCAAGGTGGCCATAATCGGCGGCAATGCCCCGCCCAAATTGGCACCCAGCACCAACATAAACGCCAGATCAATGCTGATAATTCCACCCAAGGCAAAGCTCATCACCAGTAAAACGATCGCCAAACTGGAATGCGCAACCCATGTCAAAAGCCCCGCCAACATGACCGCAATCAGGGGTTCCTCGCGCAGCGAGCTGAACAGCTCTGCTAGCATACCGGAATCGCGCAAGGGTTCGGATGTGGCGACAATCAGCGACAAGGCCAACAGCATCAATCCCAGCCCAAACACAGCCCGCCCCACCTGCCGCGACCGGCTGGCGCGGTTTTTACCATGCATAATTGACCCGATAACCGCCAGAATATAAGGCAGCAAGCTAAGGTCAAACGACAGAACTTGCGCCACAATCGTGGTGCCGACATCCGCCCCCAACATCACCGCAAGCGCCGCTGTCAGGGCAATAACCCCACGGCTGGCAAAGCTGGAAATAATCAATGCTGTCGCGGTGGAGCTTTGCACAATCAATGTCACAAACATGCCCGAGAAAAACGCGCTAAAACGATTGGAAACCGCCCGCCCGATGATATGTTGCAGCTCTCCGCCAAAGGCCCGCGAAATGCCGGTGCGGACCATATACAGCCCCCACAGCAAAATGCTGACTGACCCGATTAATCGAAGAAGTGATTCCGTTGCGCTCATCCGCCCCTCGCCTTTTGTGACGTTTTTATGACAACACCCTTAATGATCGGGTTTGGCCAAAATGAACAGCCCAAATCACACAAACTTGCACTTTTTTGTAAATTGTTGCATTACCCCGCAGCTTATCCGGAATAGGTTGATTTTGTGTTTTACCGTTTTATATCTTTGTTTTTCACGCTGTCCTTATTGGCAAATTGCCAATTGGCCACCCCGCTGGATTCAGCGTTGGCACCATTTGGATTTACCGCCCAAAGCCACGCATGCCTAAGCGAAGCCCTGTATCATGAGGCCCGTGGCACCACCACCGAGGGAATACGCGCGGTGGGTGAAGTCATCTTGAATCGCAGCACTGATCCCGGTTTTCCAAGTTCAATATGCGGCGTAATTGACCAGCGTTACAACGGATCATGCCAGTTTTCATATCGCTGCGATTCAATTTCCGTTGCCGTGTTCAATGAACCCTCCGAACTTGCCCGCGTGCAATCAATGGCCCTGATCTTGCTGACCGATCGCCAGCAAGACATCACCAATGGCGCATTGTTTTTTCATGCGGCGCGCATGAATCCGGGCTGGTTTTCCACCCTGTCACCACGCGGCCAATTTGGCGGAAATCTTTTTTACCGTTGAACCTGCTGGCCGTGGGCTGTTAAATCTGTGTATGGCTAAACTCTATTTCAATTACTCGACCATGAACGCTGGCAAAAGCACGTTGTTGTTGCAAGCGTCATACAATTATATCGAACGCGGCATGGATACGTATTTGCTGACGGCAAAGCTGGATAATCGTGCCGGAACCGGCACCATTGCCAGCCGAATCGGGATCGACAGCAAGGCTGATATGTTCAGCCCCGCTGATGATCTTTTTGAGCTGATCAAAAACCGTTTGGCCCGTGGCAAAGTCGCTTGTGTCTTTATCGACGAGGCGCAATTTCTATCCAAACAGCAAGTCTGGCAACTGGCCACGGCGGTTGACGATCTGAATGTGCCGGTAATGTGTTACGGATTGCGCCTTGATTTCATGGGCGAGCTTTTCCCCGGCTCTGCCGCCCTGCTGGCGCTGGCTGACGAAATGCGAGAGGTCCGCACCATTTGTTCCTGCGGGAAAAAGGCCACAATGGTGGTGCGCCAAGACGAAAACGGTAAACCGCTTTTGGCTGGGGAACAGGTGCAAATCGGCGGCAACGAGACCTATGTCTCGTTGTGCCGCCGCCACTGGCGAGAGGCCACGGGCAATTAACCCAACTTGTTGGGCGGCACCTGACCCTGAAAATGGGCGATCAGGTTTTCAACCGCGCACATGCCCATTGCATTGCGCGCATCGAGCGTTGCGCTGCCGATATGCGGAAACAGGCTAACATTCTTTAGCGCCAATAATGCAGCCGGAATATTGGGTTCATCCGCAAAAACATCCAGCCCCGCGCCAGCGATCATGCCGTCGCGCAGCGCCTCGCTTAGCGCCATTTGGTCCACCACATCACCCCGCGCAGTGTTAACCAAATAGGCCGTATTTTTCATCAGGTTAAGGCGCGAGCGTGATACAATATTCTGGTTTTCCTCACCGCCGGGAACATGGATTGTCAACACGTCGGCGATCTCCATCAGGTCTTCGATTGTGTCCATGGCCTGGGCACCGGGAACGGGCAGGTTTTCAACTTTGGAGCGGTTGTAATAGGCAATTTTCATGCCAAAGCCAAAATAGGCCCGCATGGCCACCGCCTGCCCGATCCGGCCCATGCCCAAAATCGCCAAGGTCTTGTCTTGCAATGCCATGCCAAGACCCGAAACCAGATCAAAGCCTTTCCAATTGCCACTGCGCAAAGCGGTTTCATGTTCATAGGTGCGCCGTGTCGCATTAAGAATTAGGGCCATGGTAATGTCAGCGGTTGCGTCGGTCAGCACGCCGGGCGTGTTGGTTACAACGATATTGTTTTGCGCCGCCGCGTTCAGATCAATATGGTTAACACCAACCCCAAAATTCGCAATTATCTGCGCCTTGCCAGACCCGCCAGCCTGCATAACGGCCGCATTAAGATCATCGCCAAAAGTAGCAATAACACCATCAGCATGTTTCAGTGCTGTGATCAGTTTTGCATCGTCAAAAGGTGTATCGCTGGGGTTCAGTGCCACCGTGAATATTTCCCTTAGGCGTTTTTCAACGGCAAAGGGCAGTTTCCGGGTTGCGATAATTTTTGGTTTTGACATATTTTTTCCCTAATGCATCCGCCCGCCAAGCGGCACGTCCTGTTCGGGCTGCAACAATACGATACCATTATCAGCATCCGGCACACCAAGCAGCAAAAACTCTGACATAAATTTCCCGATTTGTCTTGGGGGAAAATTAACCACACCCAAAACCAGTTTCCCGACCAAATTCTCGGGCGAATAATGCGCGGTGATTTGCGCCGAGGTTTTCTTTTCGCCCAATTCCGGCCCAAAATCGACCCAGACCTTAAGCGCGGGTTTGCGGGCTTCGGGGTAAATTTCGGCTTTTGTAACCTTGCCCACCCGAATATCGGTTTCTAAAAAAGTATCAAAATCCAGCATTTCGCCCCCGTTTTTGAGAGGGCAATAAAATGTGCTCTGCACAAAAATGCAAGTGCCATTCGATGCCAGACCTTATTTTTTTGATTTTTCTGCCAGTTCTTGCATTTCTTTCAAAGAAGCCTGAACCCGCTGCCCGATAATTTCCATGGCCTCAGCATTGGCCTTTTGCGCGCCGGTTGCCATTTCATTCATATTTTTAAACGCCGATTCAAAAGCGGATTTTGCGGCTTTGCCTTTTGTATCGCTGTTAGCATCAGCAAAAGCTGCCTTGGCCTCATCCATGGTTTTTTCAAAAACATGCAGTTGTTTGGCAAAAAGATCCTGATAAGAGACCGCCGCGGCTTTGTTGGCTGCAACCAGCGCTTCCATATTCTTTTTCTGGCTGGCAATAATATCGTCAGCGGCTCCGGGCAGGGTTTGGCTCAGGGATGATGCAAAATCATTGTTTTTGAAGAATTCCGCCATTTTGTCAGCATTAAATGGAAAATCTTTTGGATCAAACATGATGGCCCCCGATTGTTGGTTTATCTGGTTTATGCTGCGCCGCAACAAAAATGTCAATCTCGGAGCACGCGGCTGCGTGCGGCAGCCGCCGCGATCCCGCGCCCGACCACATCGGGAAACCCGGTTTTGGGGTCCATCATCACCCGAAGCGCGGCGGCGGTTGTGCCCTCGGGGCTGGTCACATTGATGCGCAATTGTGTTGGATCATCATCAGATTGTTGCGCCAACAGACCTGCACCGGCAACCGTTGCCGTTGCCAGTTTTAAGGCCATTTCAGCGGGCAGGCCCTCAGCCATGCCAGCATTGGCCATGGTTTCAATCAAATGAAAAACATAAGCCGGGCCAGAACCCGACAGAGCGGTTACCGCATCCATCTGGTGTTCATTATCCAGCCGAACGGTTTGGCCGATGGCCAAAAGCAACGCCTCACAGATATGCATCATGGCGGGGGTTGCATTGGCGTTGCCCACCAGCGCCGTGATCCCCTTGCCGATACTTGCCGGTGTGTTGGGCATGGCCCGCACAATTGCGGCATTCGCCCCCAGAACATCCTCAAAACTTTTGAGAGACGTGCCCGCCGCGATCGACAAATAAACCGTTGAACGGCTGCCAATAGCGATCAACCTTGGCAAGGCCTCAGCCATCATTTGCGGCTTGACCGCGATGATACAAATGGCCGGCGCATCCGGAATATCGCCATTCAGCCCAAGCCCGCTAAGGGCCAGTTCCTTGAGGCGTTCAGATGGATACGGATCCAGCACATGAACCGAGCCAACGGGCAAACCATCGCGCAGCCAGCCCTCCAGCATGGCGCCACCCATCTTGCCGCACCCCAGCAAAACAAGGCCATTTTTTATAATTTCCTCAGGAATCATTGGTTTTCCGAATTCTTTTAAGCACAACCATATGTGCGTTCAAACGCGATTTTCATTGCGGTTTTAGGGTCTTCGCCCCCCCAGCAAACCAGTTGAAACGCCGGATAAAAGCGCTCACAACTATCCAGGCAATCACCAACCATGCTGTCAATCTGAGCGCCGGTTGCGCTGGCCCCGCCAGACAAATTTAAGCCATAGCGAAAAACCATGGATTTTTCTTCGGGCCACAGCGTGAAAGCCCCCGACCAACAACGGTCATTCGCCAAATCCAGCGCCTCGTGCAGTTTTGACACCTGCTTTTTGGGTGGATCAAGGTCAAATGTGCAAACAAGTTTCAGGATCTCGTCATATTCGGACCAGACAAGGCTTAGGGCATAATTTCGCCAGTTCCCGGTGATCACCATGGCAATCTGGTCATCCGCCACCCTGTCAAAATCCCATGAATTCAATGCCGCGAGGGTCTCAACAAGGTCAATCGGGTGCAGATCATCCGCACTCAAAAATTCTTCTACAGCGTCCATGTTGCCTCCAGAGCCACTAGAGTTGGTGCGTTCAGCTATTTCTAGCCAAAGCCCGAATTGGGCATACAACATATGGTGGGCGTAAACGCAGCCGCTGTAAAGCGATTCGTTGTTATAGCCGCGTTACTTTTTCTTGGCTTCCAGCGCTTTGATCCGCTTCAAAAGCGCCTCATTGGTTTCCCGCGCCTTTTGCGCCATGGCCTGAACCGCGTCGAATTCCTCTCGGGTTACGAATTCCCGGTCGGCCAACCAACGATCCATCATGGATTTCATCGCTGTTTCGGCTTCGGTCTTGGCACCTTGGGCCACGCCCATGGCGTTGGACATCAATTTGGACATATCGTCCATCAATTTATTGCCAGATTGCATTTTTTGCTCCTCATTTGGTTTAAGGGTCATATAAGAATGTCTTGTGCTTTTGCCAAGCGCAACGGTAAATTCCGCTCAGGCCTGTCTTGTTGGAGAAAAAATGCTTTATCTCATTCAATACCCGAATATTTCGCCCGAGATCTTCTCGTTTGACCTGTTCGGCTTTACCCTGGCGCTGCGCTGGTATGCCTTGGCATATATCGCGGGCATTCTTTTGGGCTGGCGCTATATTGTGGTTTTGGTCAACCGAGATCACCTGTGGCAGCACCCCCCGATGCAGCCCCGACAGGTTGAAGACCTGATGACATGGATGGTGGTCGGCATAATCGTCGGCGGGCGGCTTGGGTTCGTTTTGTTCTATAATTACGGGTATTATTCCGCCAATTTAGTTGAAATAGTGAAAGTTTGGAATGGTGGAATGTCTTTCCACGGGGGGATTTCTGGGGTCATACTGGCCACAATATTATATGGATGGCGTCAAAAATTACCCATATTAAGCATCGGAGACGCCGTTGCCGCAGCCACTCCGTTTGGCTTGTTTTTTGGCCGCATTTCCAATTTCATCAACGCAGAGCTTTGGGGCCGGCCAAGCAATGTTGACTGGGCAATGGTATTCCCCGATCCGCGCGCCCAGATTTGCCCCGACACATGGCTGACCATATGTTCACGCCACCCCAGCCAGCTTTACGAAGCCCTGCTGGAAGGCGTGGTATTATTTCTGATCATGGGCTGGTTAATCTGGCGCAAAGGCTGGTTAAAAGCCCCCGGACGCATCACAGGTGTATTTTTGCTGGGTTACGGCGTCAGCCGGTTTTTCGTCGAATTCTATCGAGACCTCGACGATCAATTTGTCACCAGCGCAAACCCCTTTGGCCATGTGTTAACATTGGGGGAATATGGCATAACCATGGGGCAAGCTCTTTCTATGCCTATGATATTACTCGGTTTAATATTTCTGCTAACAAGCAAAACGCGCGTTTGACCGCGCTTGCCAACATAATTCGTGCCGAGATTTTGGCAACGGGTCCCCTGTCGATTGCGCGGTATATGGCGTTATGCCTTGGCCATACGCAACACGGATATTACCGGACAGGCACGCCAATTGGCCGGTCTGGCGATTTCACGACCAGCCCGGAAATATCGCAGCTTTTTGGCGAAATGATCGCAATCTGGCTGATGCAGGCATGGGCCGATCAGGGAAAACCGGCGCGGTTTGTTCTGGCGGAACTGGGGCCGGGGCGCGGCACGTTGATGGCTGATATTCTGCGAGTAAGTGTTGTAAATCAACAGTTTAGCAATGCGATGCAAGTCTGTCTGGTCGAAACCAGCCCCACAATGCGCGCCGCACAAAAAGCCGCGCTGCACCCCTATGCCATCGATTTTATCGATACTGTCGATCAATTGCCGCAATTACCGCTTTTTCTGGTGGCCAACGAATTTTTTGACGCCCTGCCGGTTCAGCAATTTGTGGCCACAGATGTGGGGTGGCAGGAACGCAGGGTTGCGTTTAACGGCACGGGTTTTGAATTTTCTTTGGCCAAACCACAGCCTGACAAAGTTCTTTCGGCCCGGTTTCCTGATCTTGCCAATGGCAAAATCGTTGAACGCTCAACCATTTCTGAAACGATTGCGGGTAATATAGGCGGGCAAATTACCAAATTTGGCGGGGCGGCATTGTGGATCGATTATGGCAATCTGTCTGGAACTGGCGATACATTTCAATCGGTTAAAGACCATGCTTCAACCGATACCTTAAAGAATCAAGGCCAATGCGACCTGACATGCCATGTGCAATTCCAACCATTGGCCGAGGCGTCTGACTGCGCTGTGCAATTCACATCCCAAGGCAGATTTCTGGAAAATATGGGGATCACATCACGGGCGCAACGCTTGGCGAGCGGTCTTAGCCATGCTGATAGAGACCGGGTGAGCACAGCCCATAACCGGCTTGTTGACCCAAAACAAATGGGGGATTTGTTCAAGGTAATGGCGCTGCGACCCCAAGGTTCGCCGGAATTAATAGGATTTGAGAATGACCCTGCACCCGCAAACATCTGACATACTTACCCCCGCCCGACACGGGTTTTTTGGCCGCAATGGCGGCGGGTCAATGGGCATTTATTCCAGCCTGAATTGCGGCCAAGGGTCGGATGACGACCCGATTTTGATCAGTGAAAACCGCAGCAAAGTGGCCGCGTCTTTATTAATAAAGCCGGATAACCTGTTGTCATTAAACCAAATTCATTCCTCATTGGTTGTTACCATTAAC
>CAZSSS010000049.1:0-9083 GCA_964609255.1 uncultured Rhodobacterales bacterium | reverse complement strand
ATAAGGCAGCGCTTGCATGAACTGCCCGGGCAGCACAACAAATCCAAGGTCAATGGACTGATATTTGGTTGAGATGGCCTCAAGCAGACCAAACAGCAAACAGGCCCACATCGCGGGAACAGGTTTCCATTTGGCAAAGATCAGCGCGGCCAGCGCGATAAAACCGCGACCTGCGGTCATATCGCGGCCAAAACCGGGGGCTGAGGTGCCAAGGCTCAGGTATGCGCCCGCAATGCCACACAGAATACCGGTGATAATAATCGCCGAATAGCGCAGTTTGACAACGGAAATACCGGCAGTATCCACCGCGCCGGGGTTTTCGCCCACAGCGCGCAGGCGCAGGCCAAAGCGGGTGCGAAACAGCACCCACCAAGTGGCCAGCACCGCAAAGAAGCCAAAATAGACGATCAGGTTATGACCGGAAATCAGGTTTTGGTATATCGGGCCGATAACCGGCACCTCACCAACGGTTTCTGCCAGCGGTAAATCAATGGGGCGAAACCGGCCGCTGTTTGGCAGTTGGGGGGTATCGCCGCCTTGATGAAACCAGCTTGCGCCAATTAAAACCGTGATGCCCGCCGCAAAGAAATTGATCGCTACGCCGGAAATAAGTTGATTGCCGCGCAAGGTGATGGACGCAAACCCGTGGATAAGCGCCAACAGGACAGAGGCAATGATCGCCGCCACCATGCCAACCCACATGCCACCACTTTCCCAGCCCCAACCACCATCATAGGCGGGCATTGTCGCCAACGCCGAAAACGCCCCGGCGGCAAAGGCCCCGATCAGCATTTTGCCCTCAAGCCCGATATCAAAAATGCCCGAGCGTTCAGACCACAGCCCCGCAAGGCAGGCAATCAAAAGCGGTGTGGAAAACCGCACAGCGGAGTCCAGAATTTGAAGAATGGTTCCAAAATCCATTACGCGGCCCCCTTTTTAATGCGGGTAAACATGCGTTCAACGGGCATGCGAACAAGGTTTTCCAAGCTGCCTGTAAACATGATAATAAGTGCCTGAATGACAATCACCATCTGGCTGGGGATCTGCATTTCAAATTGCAATTCAACCCCGCCTTGGGTTAGCGCGCCAAAAAGAAACGCGGCCAAAACAATGCCGACAGGGTGGTTGCGGCCCATCAGCGCCACGGCGATGCCGATAAAACCGGCACCCTCAACCGCGCCCAGAACCAGCCGCTCAGCTTGGCCCTGCACCGTGTTCACCGCCATCAGCCCCGCCAAGGCACCTGAAATCAACATGGCAATCATGGTGATTTTAACCGGGGATATCCCCGCATATACAGCCGCCTTTTCAGAATGGCCAAACACGCGGATTTCATATCCAAGACGGCTTTTCCAGATCAACAGCCAAACCCCGAATGCCGCCAAAAGCGCGATGAAAAACGTAATGTTCACATCGGCATATTTATCAAAATCAATGCCGATCACCGCCAGAATGTCGTGCATCGTGGGAAGGCTTGCTGCCGCAGAAAAGCCGCGGCTTTCGGGTAATGCGCCCGATGCCTGCAGCGGCCCGACCAGCAAATACCCAACCACGGAGCCAGCAATCAGGTTAAACATAATCGTGGTAATCACGATGTGAGAGCCACGTTTGACCTGCAAATACGCCGGAATCGCTGCCCATGCGGCACCAAATATCGCCGCCGCCATTGTTCCGACCAGCAGCGCAATTGTCCAATGGGGCCAGTCAAATGCCAGCATGATTACTGTAACACCAACACCGGCAATAACCGCTTGGCCCTCACCCCCGATATTGAACAGCTTGGCATGAAACGCCACCGCCACCGCAAGGCCGGTAAAGATAAAACTGGTGGTATAATAAAGCGTGGGGCCAATGCCGTCATTCAGGCGAAACGCGCCGTAAACCATTAATCTAATGGCCTGAATAGGGTCTTTCCCGATCGACAAAACCACAAGGCCCGACACCGCAAATGCCAAAACCAGCGACAAAAGCGGAATGAGGATAACATCAACCCATTTTGGAATGCTGCTATTCATGTTTTTGCCTCCGGATCAACGCCAGCCATCAGCAGGCCCAGCTCATTTTTATCGGTTTCATCAGGCAGGCGTTCGCCTTGGATAATGCCGTCAAACATCACCAATATACGATCAGACAGCGCCTGAATTTCGTCCAGCTCCACCGAGATCAGCAATATTGCTTTGCCCGCATCGCGCAGTTTAACGATTTGTTCATGGATGAATTCGATCGCGCCAATATCAACGCCGCGCGTTGGCTGGCCGATCAGCAACACATCCGGGTTGCGTTCAATTTCCCGCGCCAACACGATTTTTTGCTGGTTGCCGCCGGAAAAACTGGAGGCGATTAGTTTGGGAAGCGGCGGGCGAATGTCAAACCGCTCCATTTTGCCTTTTGCATCTTCAAACATCGCCTTTTGATTGGCCATGCCAAATTTTTTGCTGAATTCCGGTTCGTTATGATAGCCAAGCGTGGTGTTTTCCCATGTCTGAAATGGCATGACCAAGCCGCGCGCGTGGCGATCTTCGGGGACATGCCCGATGCCGCGATGGCGGCGCTGCTGCGCGTCTGCCTTAACGGTCAGGTCGATTGAGTCGCCCTTCATGAATACTTCACCGCTGGTGGCTGCGCGAATGCCGCCCAACACCTCAAGCAGCTCGGTCTGACCGTTGCCCGCCACGCCAGCGATTCCCAGAACCTCGCCACGCTTCAGGCTAAAGGAAATGCTTTTCAGCCGCTCAACCCCTTGGCTATCGCGCACGGTCAAGTCTTTGATTTCCATAACCGTTTCACCAATTGTGGCGGGGGCTTTGTTTACCTCCATCACCACGCTGCGCCCAACCATGGCTTCGGCCAGTTTGGACGGGCTGGTGGTGGCGGTTTCAATCGTTGTGGTCATCGCACCGCGCCGCATGACCGAAACCGTGTCGGTAATATCCATGATTTCGCGCAGTTTATGGGTGATCAGAACAATGGTTTTCCCCTGTTCTTTCAGGTTGCGCAAAATACGGAATAAGTGGTCCGCTTCGGCGGGTGTCAGAACCCCCGTGGGTTCGTCCAGAATAAGAATTTCGGCCTGTCGATACAGGGCTTTCAGGATTTCAACGCGTTGCTGAAACCCCACAGAGATTTCGCCAACGATGGCGTCGGGGTTTACGTCCAGCTCATATTCATCAGCCAAGCGCTGCAATTCCTTGCGCGCCTTGGCAAGGCTGGGTTTTAACATCGCGCCTTCTTCTGCGCCCAGCACCACGTTTTCCAGCACTGTAAATGTATCAACCAGCATAAAATGCTGGTGAACCATGCCGATACCAGCGGCAATCGCGGCGTGGCTATCGGTGATTTCGGTACCAATGCCGTTGATTTTTATATGGCCGGAATCAGCCTTATAAAACCCATAAAGGATCGACATCAGGGTTGATTTCCCCGCGCCGTTTTCGCCAACGATCCCGTGAATAGCACCTTTGGCAACCGTCATGGTGATATCTTTGTTGGCCTGCACCGGGCCAAATGCTTTGCTTATGCCAAACAGCTCAATCGCTGGGGGCAATGGGGCAGCCGCGTTTGGCTGCCCCGATTTTTCTGTCGTTACTGACATGTCCGATTATTCAACCGGGCAAGCGCCGTCTGACATATAGTCATGCACAACGATGTCACCAGCGATAATGGCTTCGCGCGCTGCGGTAACAGCGGCAAGCATTTCTTCGGTGATCAGGCCCTCATTGTATTCATCCAAAGCCCAGCCAACGCCGTCTTCGGCAAGGCCCATGGCCACGACGCCCGTGGTGAATTCGCCGTTATTCACATCGTTAAATGCGTTATAAACAGCGACATCTACGCGTTTCAGCATTGATGTCAGCATGGTGCCCGGGTGCATATAGTTCTGGTTGCTGTCAACGCCGATACCATAGATACCCGCATCCGCAGCCGCCTGAAGCACACCGCGACCAGTGCCGCCAGCCGCTGTAAACACAACGTCCGAACCAGCCTCGATCTGTGCCATGGTCAGTTCACCACCCTTAACAGGGTTGTTCCATGCGGAACCATCGGTGCCGGTCATGTTGGCAATAATGGTGATATCAGGGTTTGCAGCGCGCGCGCCCTGTGCATAACCACATTCAAATTTGGAAATCAGCGGAATATCCATACCACCAACAAAGCTGACAACACCGGATTCTGACGCCATGCCAGCCAACAGGCCAACCAGATAAGAACCCTCATGTTCGGCGAACACAACCGAGCGCACGTTTGGCGCATCCACAACCATGTCGATGATCACAAAATCAGTGTCGGGGAATTCAGCCGCGACAATGCCCATCGCCGTTGCGTTTGAGAAACCAGCCACAACAACAGGGTTATTGCCCTGCTGTGCAAACCGGCGGAGCGCCTGTTCGCGTTGCGCGTCTGATTGCAGTTCGAATTCACGGTATTCAATGCCGGTTTCTTCGCGGAACCGTTCAGCACCATTAAAGCTGGATTCGTTAAATGATTTATCAAATTTGCCACCGAGATCAAAAATCAAAGCGGGGTTTGCTTGTGCGCTGGCGAAAGTCGATAAGCCGACCAGAGCAGCGGCGCCCATAAGAGTTGTTACTAGTTTCATTTGGTTCTCCCAATATTTAGAAATCCTGACCAATTGCGCGCAGACTGCGCAAAAGCCGGAAATGCGATGTGCTAGTAAAGCGGTTAGGCGGGGGAGCGGTCAATGCCTTTTTCATGAATTGTTCATTTATTGACCATTTGGACAATGTTTATGCAAATGTGGTGTCTGATACTGTTAATTTCATGACAGTAGCAGTGGTTTTTGATCCGGTTTCGGTCAGGAAATAACCCTTGCGCTGGCCAATTTCGGCGAATCCGGCAGATTTATATAACGCGACGGCGATCAAATTGGTTTCCGCGACTTCTAAAAATATCTCCTGAGCTGACAGCTGTGCTGCCGAATCGATAAAATTGTGCAGCAAACTGCGACCTTCGCCATGGCTTTGTGCGTTTGGATGAACTGCAATTGTCAAAAGCTCAGCCTCTGGCCCGGCGACCTGTCCCAAGGCAAATCCGTTTTGTGAGGTCACGACAAAAACCGTTGGCCGCAAAAGCAACTGGGCAAATTCTGTGGCGCTCCACGGTCTTGGCGTTGAAAAACAAGCCGCGTGCAGTTTTGCCAATTCTTCAGCGGTCATTCAGAATTACCGGTGGCTGGTCCTTGGCCGGCGCGGCATCTGCGGGGCGCAAATATAGCGGCTTGGCCTGAGGAGGGTTTGCCCCGCTCGCCAATATAAGCCGGGCGGCTTTGGCGATATCAGCCACGGAATACGCGCTTATTTCGCCTGTGTCGGAAATCTCAGGGGGGGAGAGCGCCGTTGGTGGTCGCCCCGCGCCAAATTTCTGCATCGCGAATTGACTGCGCGGCAGGGCGACACCAACCGTGATTAAACCATTTTCGTTTTTGGCTGCATTAAGCGCCGCTGCTTCAAAAATCGAAACGCCAATGGCGGGAATTTTCAGTGACATCGCCAACCCGCGCGCCGCAGAAACACCAATTCTTGTGCCTGTAAAATTGCCCGGCCCCGTGCAAACCGCCAGCGCATCAAGCGCTTGCCAACTGCAATTGGCCCCCTGCATCATGTCCTCTAGCATTGGGAAAAGCTGCTCAACCTGCGTGCGGCCCAATTCCTTGTTTTGGTGCGCAATGACATCATCACCGCGCAGCAAAACGGCCGCGCATTGCGCAGCCGATGTATCAAATGCCAGAATTATGGTCGTGTCAGACTGCAACGGGTCGAACCTCGGTTACCTCGGGGATGTAATGGCGCAACAGGTTTTCAATGCCGCTTTTCAAGGTCATGGTGGAGGAGGGGCAGCCCGCGCAGGCGCCTTGCATATGCAAATACACAACCCCGCGATCAAAGCCGTGAAATGTAATGTCGCCGCCATCCTGCGCAACCGCGGGGCGCACCCGAGTATCCAGCAATTCTTTGATCTGGTTGACAATTTCAGCATCCGGCCCGTCATGCTCTGCATGGCCCACGGTGCCGGAATCATCCGCCATCACCGGATTACCGGATTGGTAATGTTCCATGATCGCGCCAAGAATACCCGGTTTTATATGCGCCCATTCAACCGCATCGGTTTTGGTAACGGTGACAAAATCCGGCCCGAAAAACACCCCCGCCACGCCGTCCGCAGCAAAGATCATTTGCGCCATCGGTGAGGTTATCGCGCTTTCCTCATTGGGGAAATCAGCCGTGCCCATCTGCATCACAGCCTGGCCGGGCAGGAATTTCAAGGTGGCAGGATTAGGGGTAGATTCGGTTTGGATAAACATAATGTGGCCTTTCAAGTTGCTTTCGATATGGAGGGCCTGACCAAAAAAGTCAAGTAATCGGGTGTCGCAGGGCAGATCCGGTTGCGTATCGGTTTTCTGCGGATTAATGAGGGGGAATGATTACCAGAAAACCGTTCTTTTATATCCGTCATGGTCAAACCGACTGGAATGCCCAAAAGCGCTATCAGGGCAGAATTGACATTCCGCTGAACCCCACCGGAGAGCAGCAAGCCCAAGACGCAGTAGCAGGCCTGACCGGCCATGGCATCACCCATATTTTCACCAGCCCGTTAAAACGAGCACGCCGAACCGCTGACATTATTAATGCAGCGCTGAACCTGCCGATAACAGAAATCGACGCGCTTCAGGAATGTAATTTTGGCGTGATGGAAGGGACCAAACGCACCGGAGAAAGTTTTTCAAGCAAATGGCGCGACGGGCATACGCCCGAAGATGCGGAAACCTATCCGGAGTTTACGGCGCGGGTTTTTACAGCCTTGAATCAGGTTTTATCCCATGACGGCCTGCCGCTGATTGTGGCCCATGGCGCAGTTTTCTGGCCTATTCATGAAATCACCGGTATTCTGCTTGAAGGCACTTTGCCAAATGCACGCGCCATTCACGTTCACCCCTCGGGTGACGCTGCCGGGCGGTGGGATTTCAGCCAATACTGAGAGCCAAAGCCGAGCGAAGCGAGGCCATGACCCAATGGCTATGCGTTATTCTGCAAGAATAATGTATGACCGAGGGTAATCCCCCTCGCGGCAAACTCTTATTGTTATTTGATCGCACCATCCAACAAGACTTTTATTTTGTATTTTTTCATTAACTTCAGCTGAATCGCAAGATAGGCAGCATTGCCCGCATACCGGAGCATCCAGCCTTTAACTGTGTTTTTCTTGGGCAGCATGTCCATCCTGAAATCGTAAATATCGATGACTTCACCCTTAAACGACCGTTTTTTCCCGCTGACCGTTATGTCTCCGTAAATGGTCGCTTGATAAAGCGTGCGGGCAAGGTCTCGGTTGGAGGTAAAAAATATGGTGGTTTTACCAAAACATGCACTGTAGCGATATTTTTTCGCAAGGGCCTTTAGCTCATTGGATCCCATAATGGCTTTGGCAATATTAGAGGTGGCACTGTGGGTAATATTCCCTTTGCCGTCGATTGATCTTTTCATATGTGCATACGCAATCGGGTAGCTCCCGTTTGCTTGTTTATTCGCAGCATGCATCGCCTTTTTAATAACCTGTTTTGGCGAACTTCCCAGCAAACCAAGGCCAATAACTGCATGGCCTTTTGATGAAATCAGGGCTGTTAACGGGTCAAAATTTCCCATAAATCTGGTCCTCAAATAAAAATTGTTTCCTTATAAAAGCCATCATAACGGACCAAATGGCCGCGCATCAATGCTCGTGGCGGTTGTGTTGTCATCAATAGTGGTATTCCGCTTATGGCGAAAACTAGCTGACGGCAATAATTGCTTCTTTGCTCATGGCGCCGGGCACAACTGTGATTGGCACCGTCATATCACCCCCCAATTTTGAAACAAGCTGAGTGACCAACGGCCCGGGGCTGGACCCGACACAAGCACCCAGAACCAGAACCCCAACTTCGGTGTCTTCAGAAATCTGCTCCAGCACCGCGACGTGTTTTTCGCCTTCGCGAATGACAAGTTCCGGCTCAACGCCCTCTTTGTCGATCATCCATTTTGAGAAAACCTTAAAATGTTCCTCGATCCGTTCACGCGCCTCAGCGCGCATAACATCGCCAACGCCGATCCAGTGCTGGAATTCTTCGGGGGCGATTATACCAAGAATTTCAACGCCTCCGCCGGTTTTTTTGGCGCGGATCGCGGCAAAACGCAGGGCGTTCAGAAATTCGGGGCTATCATCCATGACAACAAGGAATTTACGCATATTTGTGGCTCCGGTATGATTGCATCCCCGCTATAGTCGCTGAAATATAGCCTCGACGCAACCGTTGCCTTTAGGGCTGAATGGTCAAAATCGCCGCATTCACCGGTTCGTTATAGGCCCGCACAGGTAACCCCCGCGCGGCCCAACCCGGCCCCCTGCCAGAGCCTTGCAGCCCCTCAATCACGTCAAATACATTGGTAAGACCCGCATCATAAAGCTGCTGCGTGGCATAACCCGAACGATTGGCCGTGCGGCAGATCAGGGCCAGCGGAATGTCTGGATTTTGGTCCATGATTGCAACCAATGTTTCAAGAAAATCGTCCGAGCGCATGGCCGCAGTCAGGGCCACATCAGGGATGCCGGTTTGTTCCCATTCATGAGGTTCGCGAATATCAACCAGCACAATTTCACCAGCCAGCGCCATGGTTCGCGCGGCGTCTGGTGTTATTTGTTGCACTTGTGCTGTGGCGATCGTTGCCGCCAATACCATTGTTATTACTTGAAAAATCCTTAACAACTTAAGCATATTCGCCTCTCGTCAATTATATTCGATAAATCGCATGTAACAGTGGAAAAGTAAATTCACAACCGCGTTAGAATTTCATGCCGGATACTGAATTGGCTTTTTCGCAAAGATATTCGCAAGGATTAACGGCGCACAAAACCGACTATATCGTAAACATCATTCAGTATCGGTTGGGCGATGGCGTTGGCTTTGGCGGAACCTTCTGCCAGAATTTTGTCGATTTCGGCGGTGTCTTGCATCAGGCGGGACATTTCGGTGGAAATTGGTTCCAGAACCGAAACCGCCAGATCAGCAAGCGCGGGTTTAAAGCGGCCCCATT
>CAZSSS010000048.1:0-9193 GCA_964609255.1 uncultured Rhodobacterales bacterium | reverse complement strand
TATTTCACGATTGTGAACGCAGTTGCTGACTGGACTAAAAGAATTGAAATCCCCAAGATTGAAAGCGCGCCGTGAAGATAGAACGCGGTTACAAACCCCGCGACATTGGCGAGACCAGCCCTGCGTCCAGACGTGGGAACTGTTTTAGCAATCAGCACGGCATTTGGGCCGGGTGACACCACAAGCAGCGAGGCCACAAGCATGAATGTAATGATTTCTGACCATGTCATGAGGGTTCATTCCAAGAAGGTTTTCAAGTATTATGCACAGTTACGAAATACCCGCAACACTCTACCTATTGCTGGTCGCTGGCTTTTTGATAAAGCACATGTCGCAGCAGCGGGCTGTCGGGTTTTAGCATCGGGTGGGATGGTCAGGCCGGTGAAACCAATAAACGCGCGGGCTTTGTCGATTTTAACGCAAAAAAGCCAAAGCCGTTATCATGCCAATGCTTGTTGCTGCGCTGCATATGCGCCTTTGTCGTGGCGAGGGGAAATGCACGATTACCTTTGGGTCAGCGTTGATTGCCGCCATTTTTGTTGGTGTCTTGCAGGGTCATAGCCCGTATCCCGTGACCATATCATCAATCATGCTCGCAAATATGTTTTGCATTACCGCGCTGGGCTGTTGCCCCGAAATGCGCTGGCCCAATGCATCACCGGCGTCAATGCTGCTGCCGGACATCTCCTGCAAAACTGCATGGCCACAAAATGGCACATGCACCTCGCTATAGCCGCCCTCATGCGCCATCACCAGCCGCCCGTCACACAGATTATCTGCGGCTTGCATCAACTGGCGGGTCATCAAACGGAATGTTTCTGCACCGCACAGCATTCGCGATAACGGATCAACGCCCGAGGCGTCATACCCGCAGGCAACCACAATCAGATCTGGCTGAAACATTTGCAGGCGGGGCAAAACCAGCTTTTGCATCGCGTATAAATATGTGTCATGCCCCGCGCCCGGTGGCAGCGGGATGTTCATGTTGAACCCTTTGCCTGCTCCCTTACCAATCGTTTCAACCCCGCCCGAATTCAGCGGATAATTGTTTTCCTGATGAATGCTGATGGTCAGCACATCGTCGCGCTCAATAAAAATGGTTTCGGTGCCGTTGCCATGATGCACATCCCAATCCACCACCGCCACCCGTTTGGCGGGGCTGGCTTCAATGGCGATGGCAATATTGGCCAGCAGGCAAAACCCGTTTGACCAGTCGGGCAGGCAATGATGCCCCGGCGGGCGCGACAGGGCGTAGGCGTTTTTGTGGGTGCCGTTCATAACCGAATTCATCGCCCCAATCACAAGCCCCGCTGATAGCGCTGCAATTTCATAGCCACCCGGCCCAAAAGGCGTGCGCAGGCCAATTTCTCCGCCCTGATCATCGCTAAGAGCTTTGAATTTATCAAGATAACGGGCAGGATGTATCCGCAGTAAATCTTGTTGAGTGGCCGGCGGGCTGGTCAAACAATCCAGTTCTTCTGCCAGTCCCGTTACATGCAACAGGTTTTTCAACCGCCGTTTGGTTTCGGGGTTTTCCGGCAACCCACCCGCCGCTAAGGGCTGCACAAACCCGCCAACCGGCGCTGTCAGCGCATAATTCCCGCCCGAATGCCAAAAGCATTTCTCGTCAACAAAAAATCCGGTTTTGCGCATGGTTGCCCCCAAAGCTTCAGGTCACAGGAATACACGCTTCCAACGCGGCGGCAATAGACAGGTAAAGATTGCTGAGATAATCCGGCTGCCCCGCGAATTCATAACCCATCGGATCATAGCGAACATGGGTCCAGTCTGGGAACAAGGCCGCGTAGTCGGGTGAAGTTTCGGATGTGTCGATTAACAGGCAAACCGGCCCCTCAATTCGGGAAAGCAGGCCCATGCTGCGCGCGCCTGCTTGTTCACCTGTAATGCTGGTTAAGGCACCAACGATGTTTATCCCTATGGAATGCTCAAGATATTGCAGTGAATCGTGGGTTGTGACGATCGGCGTGTCGCCCAATGCCTGTGCAATTTCAATAAGCCTTTGGTTGGCCTTATGAAGGTTGATGGCAATATCAGTATAATTTTGCATAATTTGCTGCTCAAGGCTGCGATCAATTCGGTCTGGCGACAGGGCATAAATCGCGCCAACAATGAGGAGGTTTGCGTTGAACTCATCAAGCCACACATGCGGGTCAATAGAATCGGCTGTTGCCGGTTGGCTTTCCGCGCTAATCTTATCCAAGTTTCTGACAGACAGTCCAAGTATATGGGGCAGTAAGGGCGTTTCGGTTGCAAAATCATTGGCTAGGTAAATTACTTTTGTATCAGGCCTAAGGTCAATTTGGTCCAGCCATGGCTCCATGCCAGCGCCCATGGCAAAGATTACATCTGCTTCCAACAATGTGGAAATCTGGCTAGGCCGTAGTGAAAAGTGATGCGGGTCCGACCCTTTGGTTACAATCAACACGGGCTCAGCTATGCCACGCATCAGATCGGATACGATGCCATATAGAGGCGTTATCGTTGTGACAACGCGCAGCGGCTCAGCGCGGAGCGGAGCGGCGATTAGGGTGAAAATCAGGAATAGGAATCGCATGGGGCCTGCCATTGGTTTTTGTTGGATAGTATAGTTATATTATAACAATAAAGAAACCAGAATTCGCACTGTTTTCAAATTCTGGGTCCACCGAGGCACAGCCGAGGCCATGACCGACATTTTTGTGTCGGCCCGTTTGGGCCGTGCCGAAAATGGCGGAAGCTCCTTTTGAGGGGGCTCTCCCGCACTTCGTTTGGGCTTGGCCTCACTTCGTTCGGCAGGCCAGCCTGCGGCGCGAGTATTTTTGAAAGAATGAAGTTATTCTTTTGGACGGTTTGTTTCGAATTTAGCCAGCTTTTCGGGGCTGGCATCGGTTTGGTTCAGGTTTTTGAAATCATCGTATGGCATGCCGTAAAATGCTTCGCGGCCCTGGGCTTTGTCCATTGCAATGCCGCGTTCATTTGCGGCCTCCTGATACCAGCGGGACAGGCAGTTACGACAAAAACCCGTCAGGTTCATCATGTCGATGTTTTGCACATCAACGCGTTTGGTCAGATGGTCGCGCAGGCGGCGAAAAGCGGCGGCTTCGATTTCGGTTCGGGTGTGTTCATCCATGGGGCGTGCTTTCCAGATTTGCGATGATTTTGCTTAGCGGTTTGGCGATTATCCCCGCCCATTTCTGTTGGTTTGGTTTTGTGTCTATCAGGTCATGCCTGAGTTCAATCAAAACATGGGGTAGATGGTTTTTGGTGGCGTGAAAATATAGGGTATCGTTGCGTAAATCCCCCGAATAGGGTTCATTGTCACCAACACAAATATCTGTATCTGCTCGCAGATATTTTATTAACGGCACCGGAATGCGTTTATCCTGATCCCATAATATACCGATATGCCATGGCCGTTTTTGCCGATTGCGCAGTTTGGGCGTGTAGGAGTGGATTGAAATTATAACCGGTGTCTGGCCGCGCGCCTGTATCTTGTTGATCTGGCTGCTGATTTCAGCGTGATAGGGACGATAGAATTTTTCCAACCGTCTTTCGCGTTCAAATTTATCTGCGTTTCGATTGCCCGAAATAATGGTGCCGTCATAGATTTTCATTAGGATTGTCGGGTCGTTTTCGCCCCGGTTCGGGTCGATGACCAGACGCGAAAACCGGCTGGAAACCAGGGTGGCGTCCAGCATTTCCGCCAGAAATTCAGCAACTTGTTTGGCGCCAATATCAAAGGCGATATGACGGTTCATATCGTCAGGATTGATCCCCAAATCACCCGAATTTACACATACCGGCACGATATTTGTCGCATGATCACATAAAACCAGAATTGGCGAGGCAGTTTTTGCCTCAATTACATCAAAAGATAGATTTTGCGGCATGAGCATCCCGATATCGATTCGCCATCCTTGATAACGTTGTGCGAAATCAAGGGCCAGTGGGGATGGTGAGAAATACAGGATTTTGCGCCATTTAGACGGGACATTGGGGATTTATTGGGATATACCGCGAATTGGCCCGCCAACTCGGCACTGAAAGAGACATAATGACAACTGGAATTAGACGGCGTCGTAACGTGAAAATCGTCGCAACCCTTGGCCCGGCTTCCGACACCAAAGATATGATCCGAAGATTGTTTATCGCAGGCGCGGATGTGTTTCGTTTGAATATGAGCCATGGCTCGCATCCAGAGATCGCGGTGCGGCACAAAATCATACGCGAACTGGAAGTGGAACTTGGGCGACCCATCTGCATTCTGGCTGATTTGCAAGGGCCAAAATTGCGCTGCGGTGTTTTTGCCAATGGCAGTGAAATGCTGAAAGAAGGCGCCGCGTTCAGATTTGATCTAGACGCAGCCGAGGGGAGCGCGGCGCGCGTTAATCTTCCGCACGCCGAAATATTCAAAGCCCTTGAAACGGGCGCAACTTTGCTGGTCAATGATGGCAAAATCCGCCTGAAAGTCACCGCATGCGGGGATGATTACGCGGATATGGTGGTTGAGGTCGGGGGCGAGATTTCCAACCGCAAAGGGGTTAATGTGCCTGATGTGGTGTTACCGCTGGCCGCTTTGTCCAAAAAAGATCGCGCGGATCTTGAATTTGTTTGTTCGCTTGGCGTTGAATGGCTGGGGCTGTCATTTGTGCAGCGGCCCTCGGATGTGGAAGAAGCGCGGCAGTTGGCCTCGGGGCGCGCCAAGATTATTGCAAAAATCGAAAAACCCGCCGCTGTTGAGGCGTTCGAGGATATTTTGGCAGTGACTGACGGTGTTATGGTTGCGCGTGGTGATTTGGGCGTTGAATTGCCGGTTCATATGTTGCCGCCGATCCAAAAACGTTTGGTGACAGCTTGTCGCCGGGTGGGCAAACCGGTGATTGTGGCAACCCAGATGATGGAAAGCATGATTTCATCCCCTGTGCCAACCCGGGCTGAGGTCTCGGATGTGGCACAAGCGATTTATGAGGGCGCGGATGCGGTGATGCTGTCTGCGGAATCTGCGGCTGGCGATTACCCGATCGAAGCGGTCACCACCATGAGCAACGTGGCCGAAGAAGTTGAAAAAGACGTGATGTATCGTGAGGGGCTAACCGCCTCGCATACTCCATCGCGCCAAGGGGTTGCGGATGCAATAACCGTTGCTGCGCGCGAGGTTGCCGAAACCACCGATGTCAAGGCGATTGTCTGTTTCACCCAATCGGGCACCACGGCTGTATTGGCGGCGCGCGAACGCCCGAGTGTGCCGATTATTGCCCTAACGCAGCTAACCGATACCGCAAGACGGCTGGCGCTGGTTTGGGGGTTGCACTGTGTTGTGGTGACCGAGATTGACCGCTTTAAACAAGCGGTGGTTGGCGCGGCCAAAGCTGCCAAGAAATACGGGTTTGCTGGCGAGGATGATATGATTGTTGTCACAGCGGGTGTGCCGTTTAACACGCCCGGCAGCACTAATATTTTGCGGGTTGCGCCGGTTAATGAAAAATTGATTTATGGAACCGATCTTGACTAGTAAGAAACCCAACAGGAGATGCGAATGACAAATTATGAAATATCCCTGTTAGCTGGCGGTTTGTTTCTTGTGCTTGGGCTTTTGTCGACAATTGCCTCGCTGACCAATAAGGCCTCAATCAAATATGCTTTTGTCTTTTTGGCGCTGGGCGTGGGGGGGCTGTATTACAGCCATATTTCCAATTTTGAGACACCGGATATGACAGTTTCCATAGGGCTGGACCTGACCGATATTCCAACCGCTTTATATAAATTGATCGGCACAGTGCTTAACTGATATTCTGCCTTGCATATGTCACCCATTCCGCCTAAAAGCGGCGCTTCACCGATGGGACCGGCCGATTAGGGCTGCCGAGTCGCATCTTTCTACCATTCCTTTAAAGGGAGACGGAAATGCCCAAGATGAAGACAAAGTCGAGCGCCAAAAAGCGCTTCAAAGTGACGGCTTCGGGCCGTATCAAGGCTACTCAAGCCGGTAAACAGCACGGTATGATCAAACGATCCAACAAATTCATCCGCAATGCACGTGGCACAACCACATTGTGCAAAGCTGATGCAAAAATTGTGAAATCATACATGCCATACGCGCGTTAAGGAGCTTGAAAAATGTCTAGAGTAAAAGGAGGCCCAGCCTCCCACGCCCGCCACCGCAAAGTCATCAAAGCCGCAAAAGGCTATTATGGCGCACGGTCGCGGAATTTCCGCACCGCAACACAAGCGGTTGATAAAGCTAACCAATATGCAACACGTGACCGCAAAATCCGGAAACGTAATTTCCGCGCATTGTGGATTCAACGTATCAACGCCGCTGTGCGCTTGAACGATGATACCCTGAACTATTCCAAGTTCATCAACGGGCTGACACTGGCCGGTATCGAAGTTGACCGTAAGGTTCTGGCCGATCTGGCCGTGCATGAACCCGAAGCGTTTACAGCCGTTGTCGATCAGGCCAAAGCCGCACTGGCTTAAGTGGCTTAATAAATTTCAAAAGGCCTCCGCATTAGCTGGGGTCTTTTTTTTATGGGAGAGCCATGACTGTATTTTTAATTCGCCATTGCCAATCTTCTGGCCAAGCGCCCACCGCATCATTGACAACATTGGGGCAGCAACAAGCCCGTGACTTGTCGCCAATTTTGGTAAGGCTAAGTATTGGCTCTGTGTATAGCAGCCCATATAAACGCGCTAAAGATACCATTCAGCCATTTGCCAAAAAAACCGGGCTTGGCATACATTTTCTGGATGCGTTTGCAGAGCGGGTATTAGCCCCAACTGATCAGCCGGATTGGTTGGATCATATCCGGAAATCCTTTGACGATCCTGCATATGCTTTGCCAGGAGGCGAAAGCCTGAACAACTGCGCTGCGCGAATGCGAAGTGGTCTTGAAATTGCGTGTGCCCAGTCAAAAGGCAATCTGGCGGTTGTTTCCCACGGGAACGCAATTGCCGCATTATTGATGCAACTAACCTCGGGTTTCGGGTTCGAGGATTGGCGCGGAATGCAAAACCCGGATATATTTCGCTTGTCATTCCATGAAAACAAGCCGCAAGCGTTTTGCCGTATCGAGCTATAATTATCCGGCATATTTGCATGCGCAAATAGCCGGCCCGCGCGGCGGCCATGGCCTCGCTTCGCTCGGCTTTCCCACCGCGCGCTGCTATCAGGGTGCATTAACACCTGCGCTTGCGTGATAAATCCAGAGACCTTGCGTCGGGCCATGCAGATCGCAACATTCCCAGCGCTTAACCAGAAACCAACAATTTAACCCACATTTACCTAAAATGTGGCGCTCCCCCCCCTGCCTATTTTCTTTGTTTCAAAATACTCGCAGGGTGAATTTGGCCAAGGGTCAACGAGGCGCGGCAGCCCCTTATTTATCGCGCCCTTTTGGGTGGCTTTTTTGATAAACCTCCATCAATCGTGCCTGATCAACCCCCGTATAAACCTGCGTAGTTGACAGGGACGCATGCCCCAAAAGCTCCTGCATTGTGCGCAAATCTCCCCCGGCTTCCAACAGATGCGTGGCAAAGGAATGCCGCAATGCGTGCGGGGTTGTTGTCGCCGGAAGCCCCATCTGGTTTCGCAGATTTTGCATCAGCAATTGTGCCGCGCGGGCCCCCAGCCTTTTGCCGCGAACGCCAATGAATAAGGGTCCATCAACCCCAAGATCATAGGGACAGACAGCAAGATAGCTTTCGACCGCCGCCCGCGCCACCGGCAAAACCGGCACCAGACGTTCTTTGCCACCCTTGCCGGCAATTCTTAGAACCTCGGGCAGCGGCGCATCAGAGCGGTTAAGCCCCAGCGCTTCGGATATCCGCAAACCACAGCCATAAAGCAGTGTCACAACCGCAACGTCCCTTGCTGCTACCCAGGCTTCTTTGTGCTGGACCTCAATATTATCAATAAGCGCGACGGCGGCTTTTGCCGAAATCGGGCGGGGCAGGCGGGTTTTGGCTTTTGGGCCGCGAATAGACGAGACCGCCGCAGCGTCGATACCTTGCGTATCAGCAAGCCATCGGTAAAAACTTTTGACAGCCGAAAGTTCGCGCGCCAGACTTCGCGCTGCCACGCCGCGCTGACGTTCAAACGCCATCCAGGCGCGCATATCGGTAACCGAAATATCACCCAGACCGCGCAGGCCGATTTCGCGGCCTTTATACCCTGCCAGAAACCCCAAAAACCCCGAGACATCCCGCCGGTATGCGTCTATGGTTTTATCGCTGGCACCCTGCAATCCGGCAAGGCGCTGCAACCAATTATTCATAAAATCAAAGGCTTGCGCAGATCCGTAGATCACGCCACCCAGCGGCGCAAAATGCGTTCAAACGCGCTGGCAAGGAAATTCATTAGATCAACGCCTTGATCATGGGCAAATTTGTCCACGTCTTCTGAGCCCAGCGCCAGCAGGGCGGGCAGATGTTTTTGGCCAAGGTTTAACCGCAGCAATGCCTCAGAGCTGACACGGTTGGTCGCAGCAGTAAACACGGTTGAATCGCCACTGCGACATGGCCGCAAAGTGACCTTTCGCATGGCAATATCGCGATCCCCGATCAAATAGGTTTTGATCATTCCGGGTTCGAGGGGCGTTATCACTGCATGGGGCAGGGAATTGTCCGATGAATTGCTTTCGATGCACAGCCGCACCACATTAACCGACAGAATATTGGCAATTTCATTTTGAACCGCGTCAAGAAAGTCTGGAAACGACGTGGGTTCCAGCGCTGCCAATACGGCGCGCTGCACTTGATTGGTGCCCGACAGGTTGTCATAAGCCGCCGCAATAACACTGCGATGGGTGTCTTCCAGCTTGTCCAGCCGCCGCTCCAGCCGCTCAACAAAAACACCGCGCAAATCAACCACTTTGTCGCCGTTATTGTTGTCATGGGCGTGCAATAGCGCGCGCATAACGTCAGCGTCTTCCAGCACGGCGGCTGGATCATTCAGGATGGCTGTTTTCAAATCATCGTCGCTCATGGCTATTCCCTACAGGATTTTCTGGCCGGTTTTGGCCCAGTCAGCCATGAATGCCGCAAGGCCGTTTTCGGTCAACGGATGATCGGCCAGTTTTTTCAAAACATTGGGCGGCGCAGTGATCACATCTGCGCCAATCAGTGCTGATTGGGTGATGTGGTTAACGGTGCGAATAGAGGCCACCAGAATTTCGGTTTGAAAATTGTAATT
>CAZSSS010000047.1:0-9349 GCA_964609255.1 uncultured Rhodobacterales bacterium | reverse complement strand
TTCCCATTAAACGGGCAATGGGCGTTGCTTCTTCTTTGCGAGTTTTCACTGTTACCTGTACTCCAAAACTCATTATCCGTGTGTCGAAATGACCGGCCGGGCCGCTATCTTTATTGTGGTTACTTCCACGGGTTCTGCTCAGCCAATTGGATTAAGCGGGGAGTTCATTTCGCGATTTAATTAGTGAGCGCATAATGAAACTTATGTTAAAAGAAGGCAAAATATGGAGCTGGATCTGCCAGCAATATTTAGGTTCATAATTTTACAATCCGATGGCTTTATAAGCAGCTGCAACGTTGTTGATAGCAATCTGATATCCAGCTGCTCGTAGATTGGTGACTTGATTAGTCGGATCGTTCCACAGTCTAGAAAGTTCGCCATAAGCTGTTCGCATCATGTCTTCGAGGCCTGAGCGAACCAGATCAACTTCGCGGCGCCCTTGAAAAAAAGCTGCCTCGTTTTCCGCAGGAAAAGTTCTACCTGTCATTTTTTCCATTGATTGAGCCAGGGCACGATGACCTTTTTCGTCGTACCGCCGCTCCATTAGACCAAAGGGAATGTGAGTTAGGTTTTTTACCCATTCAAAATAACTCACGACCACGCCACCCGCATTTGCGAAAAGGTCTGGAATAATAATTACATCCCTATCCTTCAATATCTGATCTGCTTCGAATGTGACGGGGCCATTGGCCGCCTCAACCAGCAGCTTTGCACGGATATTATGTGCATTTCCTTCGTGGATGGCATTTTCTAAAGCGGCAGGGATTAGGATGTCGCATTCATCCTCAAGGCCTTTGTCACCGTCGGCGTTGAATTGACCTCCAGTAAAACCTTTTACGCCGCCATTTTGGGTGATGTATGATTTAAGTGCATCTATGTCCAAGCCCTGCGGGTTTCGGACGAGCCCATCATGTTCAATGACGGTTGTGATCAAGCAGCGGTCCTGTTCAGAGAGGAACTTGGCAGCATGGTAACCAACATTTCCGAGCCCTTGCACAACAATAGTTTTACCCTTTAACCCGCTGTTTTTGAATCCGGCTTTCTCGCAATCAATCTCGGTGTCGAAAAATGCATGAATAGCATATTGAACACCTCGCCCAGTTGCTTCTGTTCGGCCTTCAATCCCATTGCCGGCTAATGGTTTTCCGGTAACGCAGGCGTTGCCATTAATATCGTCAGGCTTCAGGCGTCGGTATTCATCCGCAATCCACATCATCGTTTGCTCATTGGTGCCCATATCGGGCGCGGGAACATTCATCCCAGAGTTCAGGAAACCATGGCGGATAAGCTCTTGGGCAAACCTGCGGGTGATCTTTTCGATCTCGAAATCCTCCCACTCATTGGGATTAATGAATAGCGCGCCTTTTGATCCTCCAAAAGGCAGGCCCAACAATGCGCACTTATAAGTCATCAGGGCAGCAAGGGCTTCGACCTCATTCTGATCTACATTCAGGGAATAGCGAATCCCTCCTTTTGCAGGTGAGTTATGGGTGGAATGAACGGCGCGCCAACCGGTGAAAGTGTACATTCTGCCGCGCAAGCGCACCCCAAAGCGCGTAACATAGGTGGCGTTACATACGCGTATTTTTTCGGCTAGGCCGTCAGGCATGTCGCATAGCGCGACCGCCTGATCGAACATTGCATTTACAGAGTCTAGGAAAGTGTTGGTCATTGGCTTCGTTTCTTTAAGTTAATACTAGATAGGCTCAGAGCTTAGGCTCCAAAACCACCGCCACCGGGGGTTCGCATGATGAATGTGTCGCCGGGTTGCATTTGGGTGGAATCGTTTCCGTGCAATTTTTCAAGTTGGCCGCTTGCACGCAGTACTTCGTTTTCTCCTGTCTTTCCTGGCGATCCTCCAGCGGCACCATGGGGCGGGATAATGCGGTGAGATGACAGAACCGTAACGGTCATTTCTTCGAGGAACTTCAGCTTTCGAATGATACCATTGCCACCTGAATACAGCCCGCTACCGCCAGACCCTTTACGAATTGAAAACTCCTCAACCCGTACAGGAAACCGAGTTTCAAGTACTTCGGGATCGGTCATGCGGGTGTTGGTCATGTGGCTGTGCACCGCACTAGCACCATTAAAACCGTCACCTGCGCCAGTGCCGCCACAGATGGTTTCGTAGTTTTGATAGACCTCATTGCCGTAGACAAAATTGTTCATCGTGCCCTGGGAACCAGCAATGACACCCAATGCGCCATAAAGCGTATCGGTGATCGCTTGCGACACTTCGGTGTTGCCGGAAATAACCGCCGCTGGGTATTCGGGATTAATCATTGAGCCTTTGGGGACGAGAACATCTAGCGGCTTTAGGCAGCCCTCGTTCATCGGGATATCTGCCCCGACCAAAGTGCGGAACACATACAGTACCACAGCGCGGCAGATTGAAAGTGGGGCGTTATAGTTTAACGGGTCCTGATCCGAAGTTCCTGCAAAATCAATCACCGCCTTGCGCGCGGTTTTATCCACAGTGATTTTAACTTTGATCTGCGCGCCAGAATCCAGTGGGTAGGTGAATGCACTGTCAGTTAGAACATCCAATACACGACGCACAGATTCTTCGGCGTTGTCCTGCACGTGGCCCATATAGGCATGCACCACAGGAAGACCGAACTGCGTTGTTATCCGCTTTAACTCGTTTACACCGGTTGCATTGGCGGCAACTTGTGCGGCAAGATCGGCCATGTTCTGACCAATATTACGACATGGATATTCTCCCGAGGCCAACAAGGCACGGGTTTCGGCCTGTTGCAACGTTCCGGCTTTCACCAACAGGAAATTGTCGATCAAAACGCCTTCTTCATCAATGTGGCGGCTGTCGGGTGGGGCTGACCCGGGAGTTTTACCACCAATATCGGCATGGTGCCCGCGCGAGGCAACAACGAAGGCAATCTTATCGCCCTCGAACACCGGCGTAATGACCGTGATATCGGGTAAATGAGTGCCACCGTTGAAGGGGTTGTTCATCATAAATACATCACCGGGGCGGATGCTCCCGGCATTTTCCGCCAGTATTTTCCGAACGCTTTCGCTCATGCTGCCTAGATGCACTGGCACATGTGGCGCGTTGGCCACCAAATCACCGCTGGCATCAAAAATGGCGCAGGAGAAATCCAGACGTTCCTTGATGTTTACCGAATAGGCGGTGTTTTGCAGTGTCGCGCCCATCTGCTCCGCAATGGACATGAACAGGTTGTTGAACACCTCCAACATCACGGGGTCAACCGAAGTTCCGATAGCTTCATCGCGCTTTAGCGGAACGATGCGCTCCAAAACCAGATTGCCGCCGGTGACAACTTCGGCTTGCCAACCAGCCTCGATCACATTGGTGCCGGTTGGCTCGGCAATGATGGTGGGACCGGTGACTTTTTGGCCATGGCGCATTGTGGTGCGATCGACCAAAGGCACATCACGCCATTCACCATCAGAGAACATCGCAACGGAAATATCCGTGCTTTGTTTGGCGTCGGGCACATCGGACATGGACACATCTTCACCGGTGGCACCAACCGCCTCGCAGGACAAAAGATCAATGATCAACTGGTCATATTCCGGTACGAACCCAAAGCGTTGTTTATGAACGTCATGGAAATCCTGTCGCATTTGCTCAACACTGCCAAAGGGCACTTCGAGCGTTTGATGCGACCCATCCGTGCGAATGTGGGCCGTGTGCACAAGGGTAATAGCATCGGCCAGAATGCCTTGATCCAAAACTTCTGATCGGGTCTCGTTGGCCAAGTCTTCTAAGATTTTCGCGGCACTTTCAGCCTGCTCGATGTTTTCTGAAAACTGGTATTCACGCATTGAACGCACGTCTGCCAAGCCCATGCCAAAGGCAGATAGAACGCCCGCGAAAGGATGGATAAAGATGCGCTCCATGCCCAGCACATCGGCCACCTGACAGGCATGTTGGCCACCAGCCCCGCCAAAACAATTCATGGTGTATTTGGTCACATCGTAACCGCGCTGCACGCTGATCTTCTTGATGGCATTGGCCATGTTTTCAACAGCAATCCGCAGGAAACCTTCGGCTAGTTCTTCAGAACTGCGAAGCGGTTCATTCGTTTCATCAGCTATTTGCTGTGCCAGGGCCTTAAATTTGATGCGCACGGTGTCGACATCTAGGGGCTCGTCACCATTCGGACCAAACACATGCGGAAAATGATCGGGCTGCACTTTGCCAAGCAGCACATTACAATCGGTCACTGCCAGTGGACCGCCGCGGTGATAGCTGGCAGGTCCGGGGTTTGCCCCGGCACTTTCCGGCCCGACCTGCATGCGCCCGTTTGAATAGGACAGGATCGAGCCACCACCAGCCGCCACAGTATGAATATCCATCATCGGTGCGCGCATCCGCACGCCCGCAACCTCGGTTTCAAAACTGCGCTCGAATTCACCTGCGTAATGGCACACATCGGTTGAGGTGCCGCCCATATCAAAGCCGATCAGCTTCTCCGCGCCAATGGCCGAGGCCGTGCGCACCATGCCGACCACACCACCGGCAGGCCCGGAAAGGATGGCGTCTTTGCCATGAAACAGCGCCGCATCGGTTAGACCGCCATTGGATTGCATGAACATCAGCGACTTACAGCCACCCTTTGCGGCACCCAAGGCATCGGAAACCTGCGCCACATAACGGCGCAAAATTGGGGACAGATAGGCATCAACCACCGTGGTATCGCCGCGCGAAACCAGCTTGATCAACGGGCTGACTTTGTGGCTGAGCGAGATCTGCTCAAAGCCGATTTGCCTGGCCATTCCGCCGATTTTCAGCTCGTGTTCATGGAACCGATAGCCGTGCATTAATGCAATGGCCACCGAACGATATCCGCGCCCATAGGCGTCTGACAAGGTATCACGCAGCTTTCGCAGATCAAGCGGTGTGATGATATTGCCATTCGCGTCCAACCGCTCGTCAACCTCGATCACTTCTTCATAGAGCAACTCTGGCAACACAATGTTCAGGTCAAACAGTTTGGGGCGATTTTGATATCCAATGCGTAGCAAATCACGCATGCCTTTTGTGATCAGCAGCAGGGTTCGATCGCCTTTACGCTCAAGCAATGCGTTGGTGGCAACAGTAGTTCCCATTTTTACCGCATCAATCACGCCTGCAGGGATGGGCTCATCCTGAGCCAGCCCGAGCAAATCATGAATGCCTTGCACGGCGGCATCTTTGTACTGTTCAGGGTTTTCGGACAGCAGCTTATGTGAGCGCAACGATCCGTCCGGTTTGCGTGCTACGATGTCGGTAAAGGTGCCGCCACGATCAACCCAAAACTGCCACATGATATTACTCCTTGGTTAGCAAAAGAAAAATTTGTTTTTGCGTGCGTTGAAATGGGAAGGCCGATTTAGATATAGAGATGCGAGTCGCTTTGACCGGAGTAAAAGGCTCAAAATGTGTGATCCACCTTGGAGGAATCTTAATTTGATTCGGCTTGGTGGACCAATAATGGAGCTTTGCTCTTTGCCTGTGAGGGTAAAGTAACCGGTTAAAATAATTACATTAATGCTGTTTGGCTTGAATGCGGGGGGCACTGTTTTCGTCTCCTAGTAAATTTCACTTGCATCAATTACAAAACACTGACAAAATGTCAACGTTATATAAACGTAATGTCCAATAAAAATATGGGCAGATTTTGGGAGTTAAAACTATGATGAAGAAATACGCTGCTGCCTTTGCGGCAACCTTTGCTCTTGCCGCGCCTGCAATCGCTGAAACCTGGGACATGCCGACACCATATGGTGATAGCACATTTCACACTGTTAACATCCAGCAGTTTGCTGATGATGTTACAGCCGCGACAAATGGCGACTTAACGATTACCCTGCACACTGCGGGATCACTGTTTCCACATGCAGAAATCAAAAATGCCATCCGCTCACGTCAGGTGCCTCTTGGCGAGTTTTTCTTATCGCGCCTTTCAAATGAAGATTTGGCATTTGGAATCGACAGTCAGCCTTTCGTTGCAACCAGCTATGAAGATGCGGCAAAACTTTGGACCGCCCAAAAGCCAGTGATTACTGAATTGCTGGCCAAAGAAGGCTTGATGCCTTTGTTTGCTGTTCCATGGCCTGCCCAAGGGTTGTACACAAATGGTGAGATCGCAACGGTAGATGATCTGGCAGGTCTGCGGTTTCGTGCCTACAACGCTGCTCTGGAAGAATTTGCAACACTTGCAAAAGCTGCACCAGTCCAAATCGAAGCTTCCGATATCCCTCAGGCGTTTGCCACCGGACAGGTTCAGGCAATGATCACATCACCTTCGACAGGTGCCAATTCCAAAGCTTGGGATTTCCTAACCCATTACACTCAAATCGATGCATGGTTACCAAAAAACATTGTTGTGGTGAATGTGCGTATGTTCGACGCTCTTTCACCAGAAGTTCAGGCCGCTGTTTTGGAAGCCGCTGCGAATGCAGAAACCCGCGGCTGGGAAATGTCCAAAGCTGAAGCTGCTACAAAGACGCAAGTCATGGCAGATAATGGTATTGTGATTGTTGCGCCATCCCCTGAGTTGGTAACGGGCTTGCAGGCGATTGGCTCAACTATGCTGGAAAACTGGAAGGGCAACGCAAGTGAAGATGCATTGTCTATCCTGAATGCATTTCTGAACTAAACACAAACCTAGCCTGCGCTGGAGTGCCTAGCGCAGGTTTATTTTCGGAATTGATGACGGGAGGGTCAGAAATGCGACGAATGCTGGATACCGCATATGCAGCTGCAGGGGGAATTGCTGCTTTGTCAATACTTGGAATATGCCTGCTTGTGTCTGCACAGGTGATGCTGAATATTCTGGCGCGCGTTGGCGGGCCAAATTTATCATTTACCATTCCGTCCTATGCCGATTTTGCCGGGTTTTTCCTGGCAACGGCATCGTTCATGGCGATGGCCTACACCTTACGGGCTGGCAACCATATCAGAGTCAATTTGCTGGTGCAGAATCTGCCAAAAAGACCACGTTGGATATTAGAAATTTTTGCGCTTTTACTTGGTGCGTTGACGGCTGGGTATGCTACTTATTTTACCGCATCTCTGCTTGGCGAAAGCTATCACTATGGGGATATGTCCACCGGAATTGTTGCCGTTCCCCTATGGATTCCGCAGTTGGCAATGGTCGGCGGATTAGGTCTGCTGACAATTGCGTTTCTTGACACTCTGATCGAGGCGATTTCTGCCCGCGCGCCCGTTCTTCTTGACGCCGGATCGGAATAAGACATGTTTAATACATTATCAGATCCAATGATTTTCGCGGTTTTGCTGGGCCTGTTGCTTTTTTTATTAGCAGCGGGTGTCTGGGTAGCCGTGTCACTGACGATTATGGCCTTTTTTGCCATTGCCGTTTTTTCCAATGCCCCCGAAGGGCTGGTGCTGGCTACAACCCTGTGGGGCCATAGCCATTCGTGGCCTCTGGCAGCATTGCCACTGTTCATATTGATGGGCGAAATTCTTTTGCGATCAAAGCTAAGCGAAGATATGTTTTCGGGCCTCGCACCATGGCTGGGCCGAATTCCTGGGCGACTGTTGCATGTGAATATTCTTGGGTGTGCAATCTTTGCGGCTGTGTCGGGGTCATCGGCCGCGACGGCAGCCACGATCGGTAGAATGTCAGTGCCTGAGTTGTTAGAGCGAGGCTACCCGGAAAAGCTGATACTTGGTACATTGGCTGGATCAGCTACCCTGGGTCTGTTGATACCACCCTCTATCATCCTGATCGTCTATGGTGTGGCGACCGAGCAATCAATTGCACGCCTGTTTGTTGCTGGTGTCTTGCCCGGCATATTACTGGTAGGGTTGTTTGCGGGATATGTAATGGTCAAGGCGAAACTGGATCCAGCATCTATCCCAGTTGAATCCCGTAAATTCACCTTTGGCGAAAAGATACAGGCCTCAAAGCGCCTGATCCCCGTTATGCTGTTGATCGGGGGGGTCATAGGTTCGATCTACACCGGCGTTGCATCGCCTACGGATGCTGCCGCCCTTGGCGTGCTATTAGCGACATTGTTAGCTGTGGTTTCGGGGAATTTTGGACGCAAGGCATTCATTGATGCCCTGATGTCCGCAACCAAAACCTCTTGCATGATTGCATTTATCCTATTGGGTGCAGCGTTTTTATCAATCGCAATGGGGTTTACTGGTATCCCGCGTAATCTGGCCAACTGGATAGGTACATTTGATTTGTCACCCTATGCATTACTGGCAGTTTTAACAGTGTTTTTCGTAATTTTGGGATGTTTTTTGGATGGTATTTCAGTCGTTGTTCTGACAACCTCGATTATTTTACCGATGGTCGAGGCGGCCGGGATTGACCCACTTTGGTTCGGGATCTATCTGGTTTTGGTCGTTGAGATGAGTCAGATAACCCCGCCAGTGGGATTTAATCTGTTTGTTATTCAGGGGCTGACGGGCATCAATATTCTGCGCGTTGCCGCTGCGGCAATGCCATTTTTCTTCTTACTTTTGTTGGGGGCGCTAATTATCACAGTCTTCCCGTCAATCGTGACCTACCTTCCAAACGCAATGGGTAACTAAAGCGAGGATGCCGCGCGACTGGCCTGATCATAGTGTCCCGACATGGATCGTAGGCTGGTCGCAATTTTGCTAAACTCCTCCCCTGTTATTCCAGTGCTCGGTATTCCTTCTATCAAGCATTGGTCGCGGATTTTGCGATAGCGTTCGCAGAGTTTTTGTCCGCTGCTTGAAGTATGGTAAAATACTTCTTTCCCACGTTTTTCTGAGGTCAAAAGTTCAAGTTTAAGCAATTTACGTAATGCATAATTGATCGTATGGCTGTCTTCCATATTTAGCAGGAAGCTAATATCGGTTAAGCGTTTTTCACGATTTCGGTGATTGGTGTTGTGTAAGACAAGGATTTCCAATGCGCTTAGTTCGGGCATTCCGGCGGCAGCCATACACCGCTGCATCCATCGACTGAATGCATTGTAGGCGATGATCAAACCATATTCGAACTCCGATGTCTCCCAACCCTCACCTTCGGCAAGATGGCGTGAAGAAACAATTCTGCGGCGATTAGGGGGTACTGACATGTTGAATCCGAGCATACGTTGATGATTTGCTGTTAATTTACCAGCATTATAGTCGTGTTGCGAGGCTAATAGCTTTGATTGGGCTCCCGCGTAGTGAATTGTGATGTCAAATATCAATCGTATACTGAGGTTAGGCACTAACTAAGCGTTATCTAAGATACTCTGTAGAAGCGTACTATCGTCCTCACTCGGAACCAACTTTCCCTAACAAGAACAGAGCTAAGGACCCGCTGGGTCCTCGGCTGCGCCTGCGGGCCGCACCAAACCCCCATCGATTTACAGTTGCAGT